>JAHLBL010000081.1 GCA_020625635.1 bacterium | reverse complement strand
AACCGTTGTTGTTTCCCCGACCGATTTTTCTACACGTCATTTAATTGTCAATTATCAATTGTCAATTGTCAATTCTTCCAAAATCTCCCTGTCCCTCTCGCTCAGCTCTGCGCGCTCCAGCATATCGGGGCGCTTTTTTGCTGTATTGAGAAGGCTCTGCTCGTGACGCCACGCGTCAACCTTGGCGTGGTCGCCGCTGTAAAGCACGGGCGGGACCTCCATCCCGCGCCAGACCTGCGGCTTTGTGTACTGCGGATACTCCAGAAGCCCGTTGTAGTGGCTTTCCTCGGTGAAGCACTCGTTGTTCGACAATACCCCGGGGGAGAGTCTCGACAGCGCGTCGATGAACACGAGCGCGGGGAGCTCGCCGCCCGTCAGCACGTAGTCGCCGATGGAGATCTCCTCGTCGATAAGGCTGTCGATCACGCGCTGGTCGACGCCCTCGTAATGCCCCGCGAGAACACAGATGTTCTCGTGACCGCTGAGCTCCTTGAGCTTCTCCTGAGTCAGCGTGCTGCCCTGCGGCGACATATAGACGAAGTAGGGACGCGCGCCGCGCTGTTCGCAAATCGCCTCATAGCACAGCGCGATAGGCTCGCACTTCATCAGCATACCCATCCCGCCGCCGTAAACGGTGTCGTCAACGCGGCGGTGTTTGTCGAGCGCGTAGTCGCGCAGCTGGTGGCATTTTATTTCGATGGCTTCGCTCTTTCGGGCTCTGCCGATAATGCTCTCGCCGAGTACGCTCTCGCACATCTCGGGGAAGAGGGTAATCAAATCAATCTTCATCGTCAAAAAGCCCCTTCATCGGACGGATCGCCACGACGCCGTCTTCGACGTTTTTCTCGATAACAACGTCGTCGATAACGGGCACGAGGTACTCCTTTTCGCCCGACCTTACGGTGTAAACGTCGTTCGCGCCCGTCTTGAAAACGTCGGCGATAACGCCGTACTCCACGGAGCCGTCGTCCGCGTCAACGACCTTGCAGCCGATAAGGTCCTGAACAAAATTCACTCCCTCGGGGAGCTTTACGTCCGCGCGGTCTATATAAAGAACTCTGCCGCGCAGAAGCTCCGCGTCCTCGATCGTGTCCACGCCCGAAAGCTTCATAAGCACGATGTTCTTGTGCGGTCTTGACTTGACCTTGATTTTATCGGCGCCCTCGCCAAAGTAAAGCGTTTTGAAGGACGCGAGAAATTCGGGGCTGTCGCACCACGACTCAACCCTCAGCTCTCCGCGGATACCGTGAGTGCCGACGATTTTGCCTGCCTCAAGAAATTTTTTCATAATGATCCACACCTTATTTTATTATGTGACAGTAATTATTCAAAAGTGTTAAAAAGGGGCTGCCTCGCTGAGACAGCCCCTGTCGGATTTAAATCAGTCGATTTCTACCATGACCTTCTGCTCGTTACGAACAGCGGCAGAGCGCGCGATTGTACGGATAGCCTTGGCAATTCTGCCCTGCTTACCGATAATGCGGCCCATATCGTCTTCAGCGACATGGATGTGGTAAACGGTGATGCCTTCCTCATCGGGATCGTCAGCGATTACGTCAACTGCTTCGGGATTCTCAACTAATCCCTTTGAGATGATAGTAAGTAAATCCTTCATGCTGTGTGTTCCTTTCTTCCATTCTTTTCTTTTTGCCCTGTGGGCTAAGCGGTCCGTAGAAGCCGAGGCGTGGGCAGACTGCAAATGTTCATCAGTTAATGTAACCGTTCTTCTTGAGAAGAGCTTTTACTGTGTCTGTGGGCTGCGCGCCGTTAGCGATCCACTTCTTTACCGCGTCGCCGTCAACCTTGAACTCCGAGGGAGTCTTGAGAATATCGTATGTGCCGATCTCCTCAATGAAACGACCGTCGCGGGGATATCTTGCGTCAGCTACTACAACTCTGTAGAAAGGAGCCTTCTTGGCGCCCATTCTTCTGAGTCTGATTTTTACTGCCATTGGATGTCACCTCCATAGTTAATATTTTTTATATATTAACCAAGTGAATTGGTTTAATAAACTTGGTTATTAACAAATTAATCGGTCGGGCTTTTAAAAGCCGCCCATACCGTTCATATCGAAGCCTTCCATTCCGGGAGGCATACGCATACGGCGTTTTTTCTTGCCCCTGCCGTTCATCTGGCGCATCATCTTCTGCATATCGCGCAGCTGCTTTAAGAGGCGGTTTACCTCCTCTACGCTTCTGCCCGAGCCCGCGGCGATCCTGCGCTTGCGGCTGGGGTTGATGATGTCGGGCTTCGATCTCTCCTCGGGAGTCATCGAGAGGATGATCGCCGCCGTGCGGTCGAGAGCCCTGTCATCGATGTCCACGTCGTCGAGCTTGTTTCCGATGCCCGGGAGCTTGGAGAGGATACCCTTCAGCGGTCCCATCTTCTTGATTTGCTGGAACTGGTCGAGCAGATCGTTGAAGTCCATCTTGTTCTGCATCATCTTTTTGGCGACTTCCTCCGCCTTCTTCTCGTCGAGCTTTTCCTCCGCCTGTTCAATAAGCGTGAGAACGTCGCCCATTCCGAGAATTCGGCTCGCCATACGGTCGGGGTGGAACTGCTCGAGATCCTCGAGCTTCTCGCCGACGCCTGCGAACTTGATCGGACATCCCGTGACCTGCTTTACGGACAGCGCCGCGCCGCCTCTGGTGTCGCCGTCGAGCTTGGTGATGATAACGCCCGTTATCTCGAGCAGCTCGTTGAAGCGCTTGGCTACGTTTACGGCGTCCTGACCTGTCATCGAGTCGATAACAAGCAGTATCTCCTGCGGATTGACCTCCGCCTTGAGGTTTTTGAGCTCGTCCATGAGCTCCTCGTCTATATGAAGTCGGCCCGCGGTATCGAGGATAACGATATCGTTGCCGTAGTCCTTGGCGTGCTTTATAGCTTCCTTGGCGATTTTGACGGGATTTTTCTGTCCCATCTCAAAGCAGGCTACGCCAGCCTTGCCTGCTACGACCTTAAGCTGCTCGATCGCGGCGGGACGGTAAACGTCGCACGCGACAAGCAGAGGACGGTGTCCCTGCTTCTTGAGCATAAGTCCGAGCTTTCCGCTGTGGGTAGTCTTACCCGAACCCTGAAGACCGCACATCATAATTACCGTGGGCGGCTTCGAGGCGAACTCGAGACGCGAGGTCTCCGAGCCCATAAGAGCGGTGAGCTCCTCGTTTACGATTTTAACGACCATCTGAGCGGGAGTAAGGCTCTCCATAACGTCGCTGCCGATGGCTCTTTCGGTAACCCTTGCGGTAAACTCCTTGGCTACCTTGTAGTTTACGTCCGCCTCAAGCAGCGCCAGTCTTACCTCGCGCATAGCCTCCTTAACGTCGGACTCGTTGAGCTTACCCTTGTTTCTCAGGCGCTTAAACGCACCCGAAAGCTTTTCGGAAAGGCCTTCAAATGCCATAACCGCCACCTCTATTCATGAAGGGATTTCGCGATGCGGGTAATGCGCCGCGCCTTCTCCCTGTCGTAGTCTGACTCCAGAGCCGTCGAGAGCCGCTCGATCTCGAGCAGTCCCTCCTCGGTTTTCTGAAACCTTTTCAGCAGTCCGAGCTTTTCCTCATACATATATAATCTTGCCTGAGCGCGCTTGATACAGTCGCGCACTCCCTGCCGCGTGATCCCGAGCTGCTCGGAGATCTCCGCGAGCGAAAGGTCGTCGTTGAAATACAGCGAAACCGCGTCCTGCTGCTGGGCTTTAAGAAGTGAGCCGTAGAAGTCAAACAGCAGTGAAACCTGCATATCCTTTTCCATAAAGCCTGCTTCACCTCTTGTGCCGATGATGTAAAGAGTTTTCCTTTACACGCTTACATTATAGTACATTTAAAGCCGTTTGTCAAGCTTTTGACAACCGTATTTTTCTCACCGTGAAAAAACCGAAAAAGCGTCAAAAATACAGTAAAATGCTCACATAAAAACTGAAAATTGTATTAAAATTTAACATAAGATTCAAGGTTGAAATGATAACTATGTACAAGTTAAACAAAATTTAATTATGCACAAAAATTTTGCGCTTTTAGGGTGTTTTTTTTCGACTTTTGTGGTATAATATAGGCAATAATTTACTGACATTAAATCAGTTTTTGGGAGTTTTTTACCACGGATAAGTTTTACAGTATCGGGAGAACTGAACACGCAGTTGCGCTCTTTGGCAGTTTTGATGAAAATATCAGGCTGATTGAAAAGGAATTCAACGTGAAGGTCACTGTTCGCGGCGATGAGCTCAGGATAAGCGGCGACGAGGAAAGCGTATTTAAAACAGGCAAGGTCATCGAAGCTCTTATGCATTTTATCAATCGCGGAGAGAACCTGAGTGAGCAGAACGTTCGCTACTGTATATCTATGGTTAAGGAGGGTAGTGAGGATAATTTATCCCAGCTTGCTGATGATTGTATCTGTATTACGGCTAAGGGTAAGCCCATAAAGCCGAAAACAGTCGGTCAGAAGAAGTATTGTAAAGCTATCTTCGAAAACACTATCACCTTCGGAGTCGGACCCGCGGGCACGGGCAAAACCTACCTTGCGGTGGCTATGGCGGTCACGGCGTTCCGCAGCAAGCAGATCAACCGCATAATCCTTACGCGGCCTGCTGTTGAGGCAGGGGAGAAGCTCGGCTTCCTTCCCGGTGACTTACAGAGCAAGGTTGACCCCTATCTTCGTCCGCTGTACGACGCGCTGTTCGATATGCTCGGCGTTGAAACGTATCAGAAGTACGTTGAGCGCGGCAATATCGAAATCGCTCCTCTCGCTTATATGAGAGGCAGGACTCTGGACGACAGCTTCATCATTCTCGACGAGGCGCAGAACACCACTAAGGAGCAGATGAAAATGTTCCTCACGCGTCTGGGCTTCAACAGTAAGATGGTGATCACAGGTGATATAACCCAGATTGATTTACCTTCGGGCGCAAGAAGCGGCCTAAAGGACTGCCTTCGTATCCTCCGCGGCATAAACGACATCGCCCAGTGCCGTTTTAACGAGAAGGATGTCGTCCGTCACAGGCTTGTCCAGGACATTATAAAAGCATATGAGAAAAGTGAGGTATTAAAGCATGACAGAAAACAAGATTAGAGTAATTATCACCAATCACCAAAAAGCTGTCAAGATCCCTACAGGTCTGCGGATGCTCATCAGAAGATGTTGCCATGCTGTGCTTCAGCTCGAAAAATTTAACGCCTTCGCAGAGATCAGTATAACCTTCGTTGACAACGAAGAAATCCGCAAGCTTAACAACCAGTACAGGGGTATTGATGCTGCTACAGATGTACTTTCCTTTCCTTTGGGCGAGAACGGCGAGTACGACACTAATTTGGAGACGGGTGCCAAGATGCTTGGCGACGTCGTAATCTCAATGGAAAAAGCAGTGGAACAGGCAGAAGCGTTCGGTCATTCGCTGCAGCGTGAAGTGGGTTATCTTACCGCTCACAGTGTCCTTCATCTTCTGGGCTACGACCACGCGGAAAACATTGAGAAGGTGAGAATGAGGGAAAAAGAGGAGCTCGTTATGTCGCAGCTCGGACTTCCCGCTTCTTCGAGCTATGTAGTATATAATTAATGAAAGAATTAAAGAGCTTCGGCGCCGCTCTTTGCGGAATCGGCAGCGCGGTATGTACCGAGTCACATCTCAGGTTCCATATCGTCGCGGCGCTTTGGGTAACCGTCTTCAGCGCGTTATACGGACTCAGCCCCGTTCAGTGGGCGGTTTTAGCTGTCGTTATCGCGTCGGTCATAGCGGCTGAGCTGTTCAATACGGCTGTTGAGTCGCTGTGCGACAGAGTTACAAAGGAGCACGACTCCTACATAAAAATCGCCAAGGACGCCTGCGCGGCGGGGGTTCTGGCGCTCTCGCTCGGAGCGGTCGCGGTCGCGGTGGTGTTTTTCCGCGATACGGACAGGCTCGCTGCAGTTTTTACCACGGTTTTCGGCAGCGCGGGACTATTGATTTCAGCGGCGGTTTCCGCTATAATATCGGTAGTATTTGTCGCGCTCGGTCCCGTCGGTATAAAGAAGCTTTTTAATCGCAAATAAAATCATCTCAGGGATTGCGGCTTGCGCGGCAATCCCTGTTTGATTAAATAAAGAAAAACCGTCGGATAACGGAAGCTCAAAACGCTTCTTCCGCTGAATAAAAACGCTGTATCGATAGTGAAAAGTGATAAGTTATAAGTATCGGGACAATGTGATTTTGAAAGCTTTGTTTTTAAAATATTCCTTTCCGCTTTTCACTTTGAACTTATCACTGTTGAATCGCATTTGTATATACGCGGCTGCTCTTTTAGTTTTGAGCAAGCCCATTTAAGGAGAAATTATGGATAACAAAAAATCGGCGTTCGTCGCCATAATCGGCCGTCCGAACGTCGGCAAAAGCTCAATACTCAACAGGCTTCTCGGTACGAAAATCGCGATAGTCTCCTCTAAGCCCCAGACGACACGCACACGGATCACGGGCGTGCTCACCGAGGGCGACACCCAGCTCGTTTTTGTCGATACCCCGGGTATGCACAAGCCCAAGAACAGCCTCGGCAAATATATGGTGCGCTCCGTCAGCGAGAGCATCGGCGGCGTGGACTGCGCGCTGCTCGTCGTCGAGGCGGGACACGAGCCGGGCGAGACCGAAAAGCGCCTGATCGAGAAAATAAAATCACTGGATATTCCCGCGATACTCGCGATAAATAAAATAGATATGCTCAAGGAGAAGGAGGCGCTCATGACGGAGATCCTCCGCTACAGCGCGCTTTACGACTTTGACGCCGTCGTTCCTGTTTCCGCGCAGGACGGCAGCGGTCTCGACGCGCTGAAGGACGAGCTCAAAAAGCAGGCGATGGAGGGCGGTCACTTTTTCAGCGACGACACCCTCACCGACCAGCCCGAGCGTGTGCTCGCGAGCGAGATGATACGCGAAAAGATCCTGCGTCTCTGTGATAAGGAGATACCGCACGGAATCGCCGTCGTTATTGAGAAAATGCGTATGCGCGAGGGAAAGGACATCCTCGACGTCGACGCGACTATCTACTGCGAGAGAGAAACCCACAAGCGGATCCTCATCGGCAAAAACGGCTCGATGCTGAAGAAGATCTCGAGCTACGCGCGTCAGGATATGGAGCGCTTTTTCGACTGCAAGGTCTATCTGCAAACGTGGATAAAGGTCAAGGAGGACTGGCGCAACAGCGTTCAGCTTATGCGCAACTTCGGCTACGACGAAAAAGATTTTAATTAAGGCTTTAATTTCCAATAATAAATCGGTCTTTGCGTCAAAAGCTAACACGGGCGGAAAGTTGAAAGTGGAGAGTTGAAAGTTGAGAGTTGAAAGTTGAGAGTTGAAAGT
>JAHLBL010000080.1 GCA_020625635.1 bacterium | reverse complement strand
TTCGGGAAGTGAGCGGGTACCCAGTCGAGGAATACGCCGATTCCCTTCTCGTGCATCTTGTCAACAAAGTACATAAAATCTTCGGGTGTGCCGAAACGTGAGGTCGGAGCAAAGTAGCCCGTTACCTGATAGCCCCATGAGCCGTCGAACGGATGCTCAAGGATACCCATAAGCTCGATGTGGGTATAGCCCATATCGAGAACATAGTCGCTGAGCATATCAGCAAGCTCGCGGTAATTGTAGAACGAGCCGTCCTCGTGCTGACGCCATGAACCGAGGTGAACCTCGTAGATAGCCATCGGCTTTGTGTTATAATCGGAGGTCTTTCTCGCCTCCATATACTCGTTATCCTTCCACTCATAGGAGTTGAGGTCGTTAACAATAGAAGCTGTCTCGGGACGCATCTGCTGTGTAAAGCCGAACGGGTCAGTCTTGTCAACACAGAATCCGTCTACGGTCTTAACCTGGAACTTGTACATCTCGTTCTCGCCGATACGCGGAATGAAGATTTCGTGTACGCCGACCTCGGAGACCTTGCTCATCATATGGATAGCGGGATCCCAGTTGTTGAAGTTACCGATAACGGATACGCGCTGAGCGTTGGGAGCCCAGACGTTGAAGAGAACGCCGTCAACGCCGTTGATTCTCTTCTTGTGAGCGCCGAGCTTCTCGTAAAGGTCATAGTGTGTGCCCTGACCGAAGAGATAGCCGTCAACCTCTGAGAACTGAGTCGGGAAATAGTTGGAGTCTTCGCTCTCGTAGTAGTTTCCGTCCTCGTCCCACGCGCGATAGTAGTAGTCAAATACTCTGTCTGTGTGGATATTTGCGGCGAAAATTCCTTTTTCATGTACAAGGAAAGCGCGGTGAACCTCGCCGTTGTCCTTGTTTACGAACTCAACGGAGTTGCACTGCGGAAGATAAACCGCAATTCTCAGTCCGTACTCCGTAAAGTGAGGACCTAAAAGACCGCGCGGCATATTGTTATACATATATGCCACCTGTGTAAGGTATTCTTCGTTAAAAAGTTTCCTCATATTGTAATCAATTTCCATAACCAAGCCTCATTTCTTGATAATATTACAATATAATAGCTTGCACATTCCATGCGGTTTTGCCGCTATGCAGACAGTCGGTTGATGGTTTTTCTGCCAGATAGTGCATTTTACTATATTTATAATAAAAGTATATATTATTTTTATATAATTTTCTATAGTCACTTGTATTATTTAGTCGTTTATGCTACTATATTATAAAAAGTGTCTATTAAGAAGGAAGTAAATTATGGATTTAAGAGTTAAAAGAACGAAAAAAAATATAAATGAGGCATTTTATGAGCTGAGAAAGAAGAAAAACCTTGAAAAAATCAGCGTAAAAGAGCTCAGCGAAATGGCAATGATCAACAAGGCGACCTTCTATCTGCACTATAATGATATCTACGACCTTTCGGACAAGCTGGAACTGGAGCTTATCGACAATATCATCGGCTCGGTGCGCGGCGTCAATCCTTTTAACAGCCGCGAGGATATGGTGCGTTTTGCCGAACAGCTCAGCAACTCAATCATCAAGCATTCTGCTGATATCGAAACTCTATTTTCAGGTCACGAGAACAATTCCTTTATCTACCACCTCGAGGACAGACTCAGGCAATACCTCTTCGCGACTGCTCCGAGGAGCTGGGACAGTCCCGAAAACAATATTTTGCTCAGTTTTATGGTGCAAGGCGCATATCACGCGCACCTTCGCAACCGTTCTTTTGGTGCAGATATGCTGAAAAAGACCACAATGTCCCTGTTCGGCAAATTATTTGAGGAAATCACTTGAATAAATACCTCAAAAGATATACAATATAATGTGAGGTAATTTAACAATGTTTTGAAATTAACGGAGGAAATTTTATGTTAAAAAAGCTTTTATGCGCTGTCCTTACGACAGCACTTCTGGCGACCTCTGCAGTATTTGCTGACGCGGTCGACACACCCGCCGCAACCTCAGGCGCCTCAAATGATTACACGAACGCCTCTCAGTCGCTCGACTCACGCTGCGGCTACGACGGCAAGGATCTCGGCGCTACATACTCAAAGTCAGGCACAACCTTTAAGGTATGGGCTCCTACCGCTAAAGAGGTAAAAGTAAACCTCTACTCACAGGGCAGCGGCGGCAATCAGATAAGCTCCCAGAATATGAACTACAACAGCTCCAACGGCGTTTGGTCAGCTACTATAAACGGCGACCTCAAAAACAAATTCTACACCTACACCGTTACGGCTACAAACGTGCGCGGTCAGAACCAGCAGACCAAGGAGACGCAGGACATCTACTCGGTCGCTACAGGTATAAATGGCAAGAGGTCGCAGATCGTTAACCTCGACGACACCGACCCCGCAGGCTGGGACAAGGACGTTCATATCGCTCCCGCAAAGAGCACAGACTCCTACGTATGGGAGGTTCACGTAAAAGACTTCTCATGGGACACGAAGTCGGGCGTTTCGAGCAAAAACAGAGGTAAGTTCCTCGCCTTCACCGAGACAGGCACGACCCTCAACAAGCAGGGCAAATACGCCACTCTGCTCGATTACGTTAAGAAGCTCGGAGTTACAACCGTACAGATTACGCCGTTCTATGACTTCGGCTCTATCGACGAGGGCGGCAGCGCCGACCAGTTCAACTGGGGCTACGATCCCGTAAACTACAACGTACCCGAGGGCTCCTACTCATCAAATCCCAACGACGGAAACGTAAGAATCAAGGAATGCAAGCAGATGATCCAGGCGCTCCATAACGCGGGACTCTCGGTCGTAATGGATGTCGTTTACAACCACACCTACTCCGCTCCCGACTCCTCCTTCGAGAAGTGCGTTCCCAATTACTACTACAGAATGCAGGCTAACGGAAAATACTCCGACGGCTCGGGCTGCGGCAACGAGACAGCCTCCGAGCGCAGAATGTTCAGAAACTTCCTTATTCAGTCCTGTATGTACTGGGTAAACGAGTACCACATCGACGGCTTCCGCTTTGACCTTATGGGCGTTCATGATGTAGAGACCATGAACCTTCTCCGCAAGGAAATGGACAAGGTCGACCCGAGACTCACCATCTGGGGCGAGGGCTGGACAGGCGGCGCCTGCACATATCCCGACAAGACCTGGACGGGACAGCAGTTCCACGAGGCAGACCGCTTTAATTCAAATCTTCTCGACGAGAGAGTCGCTATCTTCAACGACGGAATCCGCGACGCCGTAAAGGGCTCTGTATTTGAGCTCAAAGGCAAGGGCTGGGTTCAGGGCAACGCCTCCTCTATGAAAGAACTCAACGAGGGTATTATCGGAAACACACAGGGCACTCACGACGCAAAAACCTATCAGTGGGTATCAAAAGCTCCTTCACAGACCGTTACATATACCTCTTGTCACGATAACCAGACGCTTTGGGACAGGCTCGCCGCGTCACAGGGTGTTACAAACTTCCGTCAGCGCAACGACAAGCTCGCCGCTCAGAACAAGCTCGCGGGCGGACTTCTCAATATGTCGCAGGGTGTTACATTTATGCTCGCGGGCGAGGAAATGGGACGCTCAAAGGATAACGACGAAAACAGCTACAAATCCCCCGCGGGACTTAATATGATCGACTGGGGCAACGTCCAGACCAACGCCGACATCATTAACTACTACAGAGGCACACGTGAGATAAGAGAGCGTTTCTCTCCGCTGAGAGACGACACAAAGAGCTCGCTTTCGGGCTACAAGAGCTATTCGGGCTCGGGCAGCTCCACAACCTACGCGGCTGTATGGCACAACAACAAGTCGGGCGAATGGAAAAAGCTCGCCGTTATCGCCAACAGCTCTGCCAGTCAGATAAACTACAAGCTTGACGGCTCCGAGGGCTCCGACTGGGTCGTAATCGCGAACAGTCAGTCCGCGGGAGTTAAAAAGCTTTCCACCGTATCGGGCGGCAACTTCACCGTCGGCGCGTACTCAATGGTGATCGCCGTTGATAAACAGAGCTTTGAGTCGACACCCGATCCCACAGATCCCACACAGCCTACTACAGCGACAGAAACCCAGACACAGACTCAGACCGAAACCGTCACACAGACAGAACCCAAGCCGAAGTACGAAAAGGGTGACGTTGACCGCAGCGGCAAGGTTAATATCAAGGACTGCACCGAGATCCAGAAGAGTATCGCCTCTCTCTCTACACTCGACGCGGAGCAGACACTGTTAGCTGATTACGACGGCAACGGCAAAGTCAATATAAAGGACTGTACCGCAATTCAGAAAAAGCTTGCGGGACTTTCATGAAAAACGGCTTAGTGCTTGAAGGCGGCGCTATGCGCGGTCTGTTTTCCGCAGGCGTCATTGACGTTCTGATGGAACACGGCATCACGTTCGACACACTCGTCGGTGTGTCGGCGGGCGCTGCTTTCGGATGCAATTATAAATCACGGCAAATCGGCAGAGTAATCCGCTACAACACAAGATTCGCAAGGGATAAGCGCTATTGCAGCACCTCCTCGCTGATAAAAACAGGCAACCTGTTTAACGCGAAGTTCTGTTATCACACGATTCCCGACGAGCTCGACGTTTTCGACCGAAAAACCTTTAATGAAAACCCGATAAAATTCTACGTTGTATGCACGGATATGTACAGCGGCAAAGCCGTCTATCACCTTTGTGAGCGTGCGGACGGCGATACTATGGAGTGGATACGCGCCTCGGCGTCAATGCCGCTCGTCTCCAAGCCCGTTAAGGTCGGCGACAGCCTTTATCTCGACGGAGGTATGGCTGACTCAATACCGATCAAGTTCATAATAAAATCGGGCTGTGAGCGCAACGTCGCGGTGCTTACACAACCAAGAAAATTTACAAAGCAAAAATCGTCGAAGCTTTCGCTGTTAAAGCTGTCGCTGAGAAAATATCCGAATATCTACAACACAATCAAAAACCGCCACTTAGACTACAACCTCAGCCGCGAATTCCTTTTTGAGCAGGAAAAAGCGGGAAGGGCGTTCGTCATTCTCCCCGACGAGCCTCTTCCGATAGGAAGAATCGAGCACGACCCCGACGTAATGCGGGCAACCTACAAGCTCGGCAGAGACGCCGCGAACAAGCGGCTCAGGGAGCTCGAGGAGTTTTTGTCAGGCGAATAATATATCCGGACTATAGAATAAATGCCTGCAAGCTACGGACTTGATCCGTAACTTGCAGGCATATTTTTTCGGTGAAGTTTTTATCTTTTCAAAATTTCCTTTGCGATATATATCGGTCGGTGCTTGCCCTGAATATAAATTTTCGCAAGGTACGAGCCGATTATTCCGATACAGAAAAGCTGAATTCCTCCGAGTAGGAGTATCAGTCCGACGATAGTCGCGTAACCGCTGACGGCGACATTAAAGAACAGCCTCTGGATTACGACAACAACCAGATATACAATCGCCGCGAACGAAGTAAACATTCCGATATAGGTCGCGAGCTTGAGCGGTTTTGTGGAGAACGCGGAAATACCCTCGAGAGCGTATTTCACAAGCTTTTTAAAGCCCCATTTTGTCTCACCCGCGTTGCGCTCCTGAACCTCATAGGGAATAAATTTCGTGTTAAAGCCTATCCAGCTGAAAATACCCTTTGAAAAACGGTGATACTCGCCCATCTCGAGGATCGCGTCGGCAACTCCGCGCGTAAATGTTCTGAAATCACTCGCGTCCGCTCTAAGCTTTATTTCGCTGAGCTTGTTAATGAGCTTGTAAAAGCCCGTCTTGAAGCCCGTCATTATTGAATTTTCCTTGCGCTTATCCTGATAAGCCGCCACGCAATCGTACTCGGGCTCTTTTTCGAGAATATCCATCATTTCCAGCACGACCTCGGGACGCTGCTGCAAATCCGCGTCAATAAGGCTGATGTAATCGCCTGTGCTGTTTTTTATTCCCGCGTAAATAGCGCTTTCCTTGCCGAAGTTTCGGCTGAACGACACAACCGTAATATTGCTCTCGAGCTTGTCCTCGTAGAGCTTTTTTAATTTTTCAAGGGTTTTGTCGCGGCTGCCGTCGTTTACAAAAACAAATTCGTAGTCAAATCCGACTCCGCTGAACGCCTTGACAGTTTCCTCGTAAAACAGTTCAACATTGTCCTGTTCGTTATAGCAGGGAACAACCAATGATAATTTCAAATCAATCGCCTTCTAAACAGAATAAAGGGAGCAGATCGCTCCACTCCCCTATTTTACACTTATTCACAGCCGATGTCAACGGCGTTATTTGTCAACCTGCGGGATTTCCGTCCTGTCATAAGCTTCGAGACGGTTTCCGTGCAGATAATACTTGGTTTCCTTAACAACTACATTTGAAAGCAGCAGCACGGCTGCAAGGTTCGGTATCGCCATAAGCGCGTTGAAGATATCGGAGAGCTTCCACACGATATCGAGCGAAACGACAGGACCGACAAGAAGCACCGCGATAAATATCAGCTTATAGGGAATCATACCCTTTGTGCCGAACAGATACTCCACACACCGCTCGCCGTAATATGACCAGCCGAGCACCGTCGAGTACGCGAACGCCACGATTCCTATAACGAGTATCGGCGTTCCGATTACGGGAAGCTGACTGAACGCTATGTAGGTAAGCTCGCCCTTCTGAGCTCCGACAAAGTCGGGAGCGTTCTTTATCATCGAGCTGACGAGCACAAGTCCCGTGATAAGACATACGACAACGGTATCCCAGAATGTTCCCGTTGAGGAAATCATCGCCTGACGCACGGGGTTTCTCGACTGCGCGGCTGAGGCAACTATCGGAGCTGAGCCAAGTCCCGATTCGTTGGAGAACAGACCTCTCGCGACGCCCTGACGCGCGGCAACAATAATTGTCGAGCCGATAAATCCGCCAGTCGCGGCGATCGGTGTGAACGCGGATTTTACAATCAGCGCCAGAGCTTCGCCGAGGTAGCTGAAATTCATACCTAGGATAATCAAGCAGCCGATAATATAGAACGCCGCCATCGCGGGCACAAGCAGCTCGCACACCTTTGAAATCGACTTGATGCCGCCGAAAATCACGACGGCGGTAATTCCCGAAATCACTACTCCGACTATGATAGATACTATCGAGAAGGAGTGCCCGAACAGAACTACGTTTAGAGTTCCGTCACCGTTGAATTCGTTGTTCATAATTTCGGAAATCGCGTTGACCTGTACTCCCGAGCCGATTCCGAACGACGCGAGCAGAGTAAACATCGCGAACAGTACGCCGAGCCATTTCAGCTTCAGCCCGCGTTCAAGCGCGTACATCGCGCCGCCGAGCATACGTCCGTCCTTTGTCTTTACACGATATTTAACCGAAATCAGCGACTCCGCGTACTTTGTCGCGATACCGAAAACACCCGTAAACCAGCACCAGAG
>JAHLBL010000008.1 GCA_020625635.1 bacterium | reverse complement strand
AACCTCAGTCAGGAGGAGGAGCGCACAGTCGAGCTCAGCGGCGACGCGGAGCTTCGCGGCACGCTCATAGCCTCCGACAACGCGGAAAACAACTCCGTATCGCTTGACGGCAAAAGCCTGAAGCTCCCCGCGTATTCCACCGCGGTTCTCAAGCTGAAATAATAAAGATACAACCCCCGCTCAGGCGGGGGTTGACTTTTAGAACATTTGTGTTACAATCAATGTAAGGAGTTGTCCGAACAACGGAAGCGGTTAGCCCTTCTGCCGAGGCACTGAGAGCCTCGTTTACATATAAACCCGTGAGGGAATATGTGTCGGGAGGGGATTGCTGTGTATGAGATTCTTCTTTACATGACAATTATTCTCTTAATCGTCATAATTGACAAAAAGAGATAACCGCCCTATTGCCCTTAGGACGGTTATCGAATTAGATAATCATTAGTCCGGGCTGACCGTTTCTTCGGGCAACTCCGTTTTCTATATATATTATAGCACAGGAACAGAAAATGTCAACACAGCCTATATACCATTTAAAAACGGGGATGTGAAGCGTAATAATCAAAAGCGCTCAAACTTACGCAAAAACCATCAAAAATCGTCAACACTCAATCAGCCGCAAAAAATTATTGTAAAATCTGCCGAACGGAATTGTAGAAAATAATAAAAATTTCACAATTTTTTGTACAAAATTTCATCCAAAAAAAGTTGCAATTTTTTAACTTTTGTGTTAAACTTAGATAAAGTGTAAATTGGGTTTGTACCCGATGCATTTTAATTAATGCACCGATTGGTAAATGAGGTGTACACATGAACCTCGGGGGCTCGTCCCTCGGTACGTTGCGGCGGTTCGCCGTCGCGGCGGCATACGTTTATTGAGAAATTTATGAGTAAATGTGTGGTCAGATGTCGTTTGTACAGGCGGTTCTAAATTTTTTATTTTAATTTCATAATTAAAAAATTTTTAGAAAGGATGAATTTCCAAAATGAGAATGACAAAAAAAGTTCTGTCCGTAGTTCTCGCGGTACTTATGGTCGTTTCCATGATGTCCGTAATGGCGGTTACAGCCAGTGCGACTTCCCCTGACTATTATGTTGTCGGTACCATGAATAGCTGGGGTATCAGCGAAGACTATAAGATGGCTCAGAATGTAAATAACACATCTGAGTATTGGATTCAGAATGTTCCGCTTCATAGCGGCGATGCAATCAAGGTAGTTTCTTCGACAGATGGCTCCACTGTACAATATTGGTATCCGGACGGCACAGACAACAATTACCCGATTAGTGAAGACGGTTACTATAATGTATATGTTGCTCCTACCGGACATGACACATGGTATTATAACTGTATTTATGCCGAAAAGCAAAGTGATCTGAATTATGCAGCTCAGATCGGCACAACCAAGTACGAGACCCTGCAGGCAGCTATCGCTGCTGCTCAGTCCGGCGACACCATTGAGCTTCTGAATGATATCGATGTAACTGAAAGAATCGTTATCAATAAGGATGTTACTATTACAGGCGGAGGACACACGCTCAAAACCACAGCTGCGGCTGCTGATTGTATGTTCATCTATGGTTCTAAAGACCATAAGCTGACAATCAGCAATACAGTACTCGACGGTAACAATCTTTCCGAGAATGCTATCTGGACACAGGCAAGTGGTGGCGGTTCCACCCAATCTGCTGAGGTTACTCTTACAGATGTTACAGTAAAGAAATTCAAGGGCTATACCTATGTAGGCGCTGTATATCTGTTCAGCAATGCTGTTGGTAACTTCAACAATTGTGTGTTCCAAAACAACGCTACTCCCTCTGATTCTGATGACGGCTTGAGCGGCAAGGATATCTGGGCCGGCGCAAAGGCTACCGTTAATATCAACAATGGTAGTGTTGGTGATGTTTATCTGCACGGCGGTTCTGCAAGCGTGACTGTTGACGGAAACGCAACTGTCGGTACCGTTAAGTACGGCTATACAACCGCCGGCGAAGACAGCACTCAGATGAAGGCTACCGTAGTAAGCGGTACTGTTGAAAACGTAGCGCTTGGCACCGGCATTCAGCTCGCAGCAGAGAACTTTGTCGCTGCAAGCACTGCTGATCTTACGAACGCTCCTGCCGGCTATAAGTGGGTAGACAGTGCCGAGACCGGCAAGAAGACTCTCGCTCCGATCCCCTACGTTGCTCAGATCGGCGACACAAAGTACGAGTCCCTCAAGGATGCATTTAATGCGGTTAATAATAATGAAACAATCGTTGTATTAGCTGATACAGTAATCGACGAAAAAATTGAGAACACTAAGTACAGCGTTACTCTCGATGTATCCGACAAGACCGTTACGGTTACACCGTGGAAATTTGAAGTCAGAAACCGGCTTTACATTACAGGTTCAGGCGGTAAAATGACAGGTACCAAGGGTATTTTGGATAACTACAGCATGCTTAGTATTTCATCTGGAGTTACAATCGAGTCCACAGGTACAGGCGTTGCGGTTTGGAACAATGAAAGTAGTCTTTCTCAGATCAACGTCAACAACGGCGCGACTGTTTCTGCTGCCGATACTGCTATCCTCACAGAAGAAGGAAATGTAACTGTCTCCGAAGGCGCGGTTGTTTCAGGCGCGGTAGGTGTTAAGGCTCAGAAAAATGCAGATAATCTTATTAATGTTGCAGGAACGATCAATGCTACTTCCATCGGCGTTGTAGTTCTCAGCGGTGACGCGAATCTTCTTGCAAACGGTGAGATCAACGCTCCCGTAGGTATTTATACTGCAGGCGCTAATTCAACCGCAACTATTAACGGCGGTACGATCAACGCTACCAATATGGCTATCGACATCATCCGCGGCTCGAGCGTTACTATGAACGGCGGTGCTGTTGAATGCACAGGCGAAGCCTGCGGCGTATTTATCGTAGAAGAGGGTTCAAAGTTCACTCTCAACGACGGTACGATCAGCACAGTTGATTCCTTCGGTATCTCAAGTAACGGTTCAGCTGGCAACGAAGGCTACGAGATCGAAATCAACGGCGGTATAATCACTTCTGAGAACTCTCCTGCTATCTATCAGCAGCAGGATGGTAAGCTGACAATTACCGGCGGTGATATCACAGGTACATCGGCTCTCTACATCAAGTCAGGTGACGTAAAGATCTCAGGCGGTACATTCAAAGGAACTCAGGTTCCCGCAACCGACTACGAGTTCTACGGAAACGGCACAAGAGAGACAGGCGACGCTATTATCGTTGATAACTGTAATTATCCCGGCGGTGCTCCGACAGTTTCTATCACAGGCGGTACATTCACATCAGCTGCAGGTAAGGCTGTTGCTTCTTACACCGACAAGGGTTCAAAACCTTCCGCTACTGCTCCCGGAACTATCACAGGCTTTGTAAGCGGCGGTAACTTCTCGAACGAAGTTCCCGAGACATACTGTGCTCCCGGCTTTGAGCCCGCTCCTCTGGATCCTCAGACAGGTATGTATACCGTTCAGGTAGACACTAACCCGCTCAACCAGAATATCGGCACAGGCATCAAGGCTTCTCAGGCTGCTGCTCAGGACGGCAACAAGTTTGACCTCCCCGGCACACTCGACTACACCAAGGGCAGAATCCTCGGTGTTCAGAAGAAGGAAGCTATTATGACTGACGTAGCAGGTATCGGTATCCGCTTCATCGCGGAGGCTGAAAAAGCTACACTCGCTGATGCTCAGGAATACGGCTTTGAGATCTGCAAGACCTCCAAGACAAATACTCCCGACTTCGCGGCTGCTGACGGCTTCGCTGCTATGGCAGATCCTGCTAACAGCGCTCAGATCGTCAAGGTTAACTGCAAGGGCACATCCAACACAGTTGTAGGCGGCGGCTACGGCGATCCTTCGGCTGACACAGCTTACAAGTATGTAACTCTCGCTGTTAACGACATTCCTTCCGATCAGGGCGTTGCAGTAAGATTCTATGTAAAAGACAGCAGCGGCGTTACACATTACGCGAAGTATGTAAGAGCAGGCGACGTCAATATGTATGACGGCTGCTGCACAAGCTACGCTAATTTAGGTTAAGGAGGAGATAGCATATGAAAACTTTATATAAATCTCCTGTAATTACAGTTGAAGAACTCACCAAGACTGATATCCTCTGCTATTCCGAGGAAGATCCCAACACCATCGATAACGGTGTTGTAGGCGTAAACTCCACCGGAACAGGTGCCAATGTACAGACCAACGCAAGTCTCAGCGGTGTAACAAATCTCCTGTAATTCCTTAAGGATGAAATAATACTCGGCTAAGCCGATAAAACGCCCCCTCGTATGAGGGGGCGTTGATTTTTTATATGAAGTGTTTTACTCCGTTGTCGCCGTCGGCTCTGCGGGAGTGACGTATACGGTTTTGTTGTTCGTGAAAATCACCATGCCCGGCTTTGCTCCCGCGGGCTTTGAAACGAACCTTACGAGCGTGTAGTCCACGGGGACGTTGGAGCTCTCTCTCGCCTTGCTGTGGTACGCGGCGAGGGCGGCAGCCTCGAGTATCGCGGTCTCGGTGAACTCCCTGCCGTCGGAGATTATGATGGTGTGCGAGCCGGCTATGTCCTTCGTGTGGAGCCACATATCGCGCTTTGAGGCGGTTTTCAGCGTGAGCCGGTCGTTCTGGCGGTTGTTGCGACCGACAAGCACGCGGAAGCCGTCCGAGGTCGTGTATTCGAGCGGAGGAAGCTGCGCGGGACGCTTTACGGCGGAGCGCGGACGCTTTATGTAGCCCATGTCCATGCACTCCTGCCTGAGCTGATTCAGCTCCTTCTCGCTCGTGACGCGCGCGAGCACATCCTGAAGCGATTCGAGGTACTTCAGCTCTTCTCTTCCTTTTTCTATCTGAACCGCGAGTACGGTCGCGGCGTTCTTCGCCTTGTTGTAGTCCTTGTAGAATTTCTGGGCGTTCTGCGCGGGTGAGATCGCGGGGTTGAGCCTGATTTCGAGCGGTGCGCTGTTCTCGTCATAGAAATTCTCCACGGTGACGGACGACGCGCCGCGCTCTATGCGCCAGAGGTTCGCCTGCAGAAGGTCGCCCTTTATGCGAAACTGCTCCCTGTCGGCGCAGGCGGCGAGCTCGCGCGTCTGGATGTTGATTTTGTTGGTCGTGCGGTTTATCAGGTTCGTTAGCACGCGTGCGAGGTCGGCGGACTTGACGCGCATACGGTCGGCGCTGTCACGCTCGATGTAGTAGTTGTCGAGCAACTCGCAGAAGCTCTGAGAGCGCTTTGCCTCGCACAGCGAGCCGTACTGGTGAACGGGCACGAACGTGAGGTCGAAGGGCTTCGCGTCGCCCTTGTGGTACAGCGTGAGCGGCTCGCCCGAGCAAGTCAGCACGGTGTCCGCGAGCTGACGGAGCTTCTCCGCGAGGAGCGCCTTCTCGCCGATGGTGAGCGTCTTGTTGCTGCTGTCCCTGCCGCCGAGTACGGCGTGCTCGAGCTCACGGCAGACAACGGGCGAAATGCCCTGTACCGCGCCGAGAATCGCCTTGTTAAGCGGTTTTTCGTCGGCGGTGGATATGATCCTCGCGACGACCTCCTCGGGCGGCGTGAGCAGGATGTTGAGCTTGTCCTGCTGCGCGGGGAGCTCGTAGGGGATGTTCGGCAGCACGAGGCGCTGTGAGGACATCGTCATATCAACGCGCTTGAGAGCGTCGATGATGATTCCGTTTTCATCAATGAAAATCACGTTGCTGTACTTGCCCATGATCTCGACCGCAAGGCTGAGCATAACCTTGTCGCCGAGCTCGTTGGTGCACTCGAACTCAAAGCGGAGCACGCGGTCAAGCCCCGACTGACGGATATCGAGGAGCTTTCCGCCGCCGAGGCGCTTGCGCATCAGCATGCAGAGCATGGGCGGCGTCGCTGGGTTCTCGACGCTGTAAGCCGTGAAGTGCACGCGCGGAGAGTTGGCGCGCGTGGAGAGCAGGAGCTTTTTGTTGCCGCTCCTGCCGCGCATATGTATTAAAATTTCGTCACGGTTCGGTTGGTAAATCTGCGACACGCGACCGCCGAGAGCCTCGGTTTTAAGCTCGTTGACGACGTGGTGCAGCATCATTCCGTCAAGTGCCAAATTTATCAGTCCTTATTTATGGTATTTTCCGTTGCTGTTGATTTCAAAGGCGCGGTAAATCTGCTCGCAGAGTATCACCCGCGCCATCTGGTGGGGGAAGGTCATACGGCTCATCGAGAGCTTTAAATCTGCCCTCGCCTTGACCTCGTCGCTTATGCCGCGGCTGCCGCCGATTATGAAGTCAACGGTGCTCTTGCCCGACAGCGCGACGTCCGAGAGCTTCTCGGCGAGCTCGGGGGAGGAGAGCATTTTGCCCTCAATGCACATCGGCACGACGTAGGAGTTCTTCGACAGCGCGCCGAGGATACGCTTGCCCTCGGTGTCGAGCACTGCGGCGATCCGCGCGCCGTTGTCCTTTTCCTCGGCAAGCTCGATAATATTAAAACGGCAGAACGCCGACAGCCGCTTTCTGTACTCGGCGATCGCGTCCGTCCAGTATTTTTCCTTGATTTTGCCGATGCAGATAATGTTGACGGTCAGCATCAGAAAATCACCGCCTTTCCGTCGCCTACGGGCGCGGCGGTCGTCAGGGTGAAGTCGAGCCTGTCCTTCATACCGCAGCTTTTAAGCGCCGCAAGCGCCGTGTTTAGAGCGAGCTCGGGGGTGTTGTTCTGTTCCGAGAGATGCCCGAGCATAAGCCTGAAATTGCCGCAGCGGACGAACTCGGCGAGCTCCGCGGCGCAGTCGTCGTTGTTCATATGACCGTTGGCGGAGAGAATGCGCTGTTTCAGCGGGTACGGGTACGGTCCGAGCTTGAGCATACGCACGTCGTGATTCGACTCCACGACCGCGAAGTCGCTGCCACGAATCAGCTCGCGCACGGGGTCCGTCATAACGCCCATATCGGTCGCTACAACGGCGCGTCTGCCGTCGGCGGTCTCTACCTGAAAACAGCAGCTTTCCCTCGCGTCGTGCGGAGTGTCGCAGCGTACTATGCGCATATTCCCGACTACAGCGCTGTCCGTGATGACCTCACAGCGGTTCTCAGCGCAGATTAGTTTTTTCTCCTTCATCGCCTCGAGCGTGCCCGCGCTGGCGTATATTTTTTTGTCGTACCTTTTCGCGAACACCCTGAGCCCCTGACAGTGGTCTATGTGCTCGTGGGTTACAAATATCGCGCCGATTGAGGAAATCGCGACGCCGCTCTGCTCCAGAGCCGCCTCGAGCTGCTTGCAGTTTCGTCCCGCGTCGATCAGCACGCCCTCGCCCGAAGAGCCGATATAGTAGCTGTTGCCCTTGCTTCCCGAGAACAGCGGTATTACCTTAGCCAAATCAATCACCCCGACTGAAATAATGATACTATTTTAGCACAGTTTCGCGCGAATGTAAACGGGGGAGAGCGGCATCACTGCGGCAAGCCGTCATCAATGGATTTTTGTCTATTGAAAAAATCGCGCGGTAGGAGTATAATAAGGTGCACTATAAAAGAAAAGGGACGATAAAATGGCTAAAAAGCAATTTAAGTCAGAGTCTAAGCGTCTGCTTGACCTGATGATCAACTCTATTTACACCCACAAGGAAATTTTCCTTCGTGAGCTTATTTCGAACGCGAGCGACGCGGTAGACAAGCTCTGTTTCCTCTCTCTGACGGACGACAAGGTCGGTCTCAGCCGCGAGGATTTCAGAATCAATCTCACCATTGATAAGGAAAACCGCCTGCTTATCGTCGAGGATAACGGTATCGGTATGGATAAGGACGACCTCGACAACAACCTCGGCACGATCGCCTCCTCGGGCTCGTACCGCTTCAAGCAGGAGAACGAAAAGACCGACGACGTTGACATCATCGGTCAGTTCGGCGTGGGCTTCTACTCCGCGTTTATGGTCGCGGACAAGGTTGAGGTCCTCACCAGAAAGTACGGCGCGGACAGCGCGTATCTCTGGAGCTCGTCTGGTGCTGACGGCTACACCGTAAAGGAAGCCGAAAAGGACTCCGTCGGCACGGTCGTAACCCTGCACATCAAGGAGGACACCGAGAACGAGCACTACAGCGAGTTCCTCGAGCAGTACAGGATCTCCGAGCTCGTAAGGAAGTACAGCGACTATATCCGCTATCCGATCATTATGGATATGACGCGCAGCAAGGTCAAGGAGGGCACAGAGGAAAAGCCTGAGTACGAGACCGTAACCGAGGCGGAAACCCTCAACTCGATGATCCCCATCTGGCAGCGCCCGAAAAAGGACGTAACCGAGCAGGAGTACGAGGACTTCTATAAGAGCAAGTTTATGGCGTTTGACAAGCCCGCTAAGATCATCACGACATCCGTCGAGGGCGTTGTCACCTACAAGGCGCTGCTCTATATCCCCTCAAAAACGCCTTATGACTACTACACAAAGGAATATAAGAAGGGCTTGCAGCTTTACTCCAGCGGCGTTCTCATTATGGAGAACTGCGAGGAGCTTCTGCCCGAGCACTTCCGTTTTGTAAAGGGCGTCGTCGACAGTCAGGACTTCTCGCTCAATATTTCGCGTGAGGTGCTTCAGCACGACCACCAGCTCAAGACCGTAGCCAACACTCTCGAGAAGAAGATTAAGAACGAGCTTGCCTCGATGCTCAAAAAGGACAGAGAGACCTACGAGAGCTTTTTCGGCGAGTTCGGCAGACAGCTCAAGTACGGTATCGTCAGCGACTACGGTATGCACAAGGATAACCTCAAGGACCTTCTGATGTTCAACTCCTCAAACGGCGACAAGCTCACCACTCTTGCCGAGTACAGGGAGCGTATGAGCGAGGAGCAGAAGTATATCTACTTCGCGACAGGCGAGAGTATCGCGTCGATCAGCAAGCTTCCGCAGGCTGAGGTTGTGCTCAACAAGGGCTATGAGCTGCTTTACTGCACACAGGATATCGACGAATTCACGCTCCAGACACTCGCCGAGTACGACGGCAAGCAGTTCAGAAGCGTCGATAGCGACGACCTCGGAATCGAGCCCGAGCAGAATGAGCCCGCGGCTGAGAACAGCGACGAGGTGCTGAAGTTCGTCCGTGACGCTCTCGGCGACAGGGTAAGCGAGGTAGTCGCCAGCAAGAAGCTCGTGAGCCACCCCGTTTGTATGACGGCTAAGGGCGGTATCAGCTTTGAGATGGAGAAATACTTCAACGCCATGCAGCCCGACGCGGGTATGAAGGCGCAGCGCTGCCTTGAGCTCAATATGAACCACAGCGCCGTAAAGGCGATGGCTGAGCTCATCGGCAAGGATGACGAGAAGGCTAAGAAGTACGCCGAGATTTTCTACAACCAGAGCCTGCTTATTGCGGGACTTCCGATAGAAAATCCCTCGGACTACGCGGATCTGGTCTGCTCGCTGATGTAATCTAAATGATAAGGGGCTGTCTCAAAAACGAGCAGCCTCTTACGAATAAATATAATTCAATAGTGATAAGTTTTAAGTGAAAAGTGATTACCTGCGTTTTTGTTTTGATAAAACACAGCTGTCTCGTCATTTATTACTATACATCGTTTTTATTCAGGGGAAGGCTCGCTGCCTTCCCTTTTATGTTTCAATATCTGTAAATGGAATTGCGCGTGAATAAAACATCCTTCGTATGCATAAATTAATAAGGAAATAATTTACTCTATAAAGGAGGGTGTTTATGTCACGGTTAAAGAACTACGCGGTGTCGATACTTATTCCGCTGGGTTTGGGAGCGATCGTCGGATTCCTGATTTCGGGCTCCATGGACTACGCAAACCTCGTTCAGCCGCCGCTCTCGCCGCCGTCGTGGCTGTTTCCCGTTGTGTGGACGATACTCTACGTGTTGATGGGCGTTTCCTACGGAATCCTCAGCGAGAAGTCCCTCGTGGACGACAACACGCGCCTGCTGTACTACGGTCAGCTCTTTGTCAATCTGCTGTGGCCTGTGGCGTTTTTTGTGTTCAAGTGGCGTCTGTTCGCCTTTATCTGGATCGTGCTGCTCGACGTGCTCGTGCTGCGTATGGTGATAAAGTTCTACCGCAAGGACGAGACCGCGGGGCTGTTGCAGATCCCCTACGCGCTGTGGGTGCTGTTCGCGTCTTATCTGAATCTCGGGGTGTTTATCCTGAACGGGTGACAATAGAATATTGGCAAAACAAAACGGTCGGGGAAAACCCGACCGCATTTTTTTAAGGTGATCAGCTCTCGAAGAACTTGTCGTGAATCGCCTCTACAGCTCTGTCGGCGTCCTTGACGTCAATGAGAACGGAAATCTTGATTTCCGATGTGGCGATCATATTGATGTTGATGTGAGCGTCGTAGAGCGCCTCAAACATCTTTGTGGCAACACCCGCGTGGCTCTCCATACCTGCGCCGACGATCGAGATCTTGGCTACGTTGGTGTTGACGGACATATCCTTCGCGCCGATTGTGTCGATGTAATCCTGAACGCACGCCTTAGCCTCATCAACTCTGTCCTTTGCGATAGTGAAGGAGATATCCTTTGTGCCGTCGTGACCGATGGACTGGAGGATAATATCTACGTTGATGTTCTTAGCGGAAAGCTTTGAGAAGAGCTTGAACGCGAGTCCGGGCTTATCGGGAACTCCGATAATCGAAATACGCGCTACGTCTGTGTCCTTTGCAACTCCGCTGATTAACATTTTTTCCATTTTCTTTGTCTCCTTTACTATAGTACCGGGTGCTTTTGTAAGACTGGAGAGCACCTCGAGTTCAATGTTGTATTTCTTAGCCATTTCGACCGAACGGTTGTTGAGAACCTGCGCGCCGAGTGTGGCGAGCTCGAGCATTTCGTCATAGGAAATGCATTTAAGCTTCTTGGCGTTGGGAACCTTTCTGGGGTCTGCGGTGTAAACACCCTCAACGTCGGTGTAGATCTGGCACAGGTCAGCGTGCATGGCAGCCGCGATCGCTACCGCCGAGGTGTCGCTGCCGCCTCTGCCGAGTGTTGTGATATCGTCGTACTTTGAAAGTCCCTGGAATCCCGCTACGACAACGATACATTTCTTGTCGAGCTCCTTGCGGATTCTGTTGGGCATAACTCTCTTGATACGCGCCGAAGTGTGCGCGGAAGAGGTCTGGAAGCCTGCCTGCCAGCCGAGAAGCGAAACAACGGGATATCCGAGCTTCTCGATAGCCATAGCGAGAAGCGAGATCGAAACCTGCTCGCCTGCCGAAACGAGCATATCGCGCTCGCGCTTGGAGGCGTTGGGATTGATCTCGTTACCCTTGGCGATGAGGTCGTCGGTTGTGTCGCCCTGAGCTGATACTACAACAACGACGTCGTTGCCCTTGTCGTAGGTTTCGGTCACAATGCGCGCGACATTGAACACGCGCTCGGCGTTTGCAACGGATGTGCCGCCGAACTTCTGGACAATTAAACTCATAGTCAGTTTACTCCTTTAAATAAAATTACCTGATTTATCTATATATTATGTTGGAGCGGACGCGGATGTGTTCCCGCTTATTTCGCCTCAACCCTGATAGATGAAAGTACCTTATAGCCGCTCTTCTCGAGCTCATCGATTTTGCCGTAAATCTCACATACGGTGAATTCGCCCGTGATAACCGCGAGCTCGTCGGACTCGACTATTACCTCGACCTCGCCGAAGAGCTTTTCAACCTCGGGAAGCGCTTCGGGAGAGTCAATGCGCAGATAAACCGCGGTTCTGGACTCGCTGTGCGGGAGGATATTCTCGTTATTGCTGTCAGCCCAGAAGAGGAATCTGCGCTGCTTGAGATGGTGGCAGCTGTCCACGATATCAGCCACAACAGCGGACGCGGTGGGCATTGAGCCCGCGCCCTTGCCGTAGAACATAACCTCGTCGGTGCAGTCGCCGTTTACAACGATACCGTTGAAAACGCCCTTGATGTTGGCGAGAGGTCCGTCCTTGCCGATGAGCATGGGAGCTACATATATATCGAGCATACCGTTGTCGAGAAGCTTTGCGTTGCCTATCAGCTTGATAACGCAGCCCGCTTTCTCGGCGTAAAGTACGTCACGGTTGGTGATCCTTGTGATACCCTCGGTGTAGATGTTCTTGGGATACACGTGCTTTCCTGTAGCCAGAGAGGCGAGAATACATATTTTTCTGCACGCGTCGTGTCCCTCGATGTCGGCAGCAGGGTTCCTCTCGGCATAGCCGAGCTGCTGAGCAAGCTTCAGCGCGGAATCAAAGTCCATACCGTCGTCAAACATCTTGGTGAGAATAAAGTTGGTCGTGCCGTTGAGGATACCGGAAATCTCGCTTACGTCGTTGGCAACGAGGCACTGGTTCATCGGGCGGATGATCGGAATACCGCCGCCGACGGAAGCCTCGAAGAGATAGTTTACGTTGTTTGCGCGCGCGATCTCGAGCAGCTCGGCGCCCTTTGCGGCTACGAGCTCCTTGTTGGAGGTTACTACGCTCTTTCCTGCCTTAAGCAGAGCCTTTGTGTAATCATAGGCGGGATGTATACCGCCCATTACCTCGGCTACAACGCGGATTTCGACATCGTTGAGAATGAGGTCAAAATCCTTGGTGAAGCGGTCCGCGAGGGGAGAGTCGGGGAATTCGCGCAAATCGAGAATCCTTTTTATGTAAATCTCCTCTCCGACGTTGTTGAATAAACGTTTTTTATGACCTGTTATTATCTTGGCGACGCCTGAGCCTACGACTCCGTGTCCCATTATTGCTATTTCTATCATAGTATGCTGCCTTTCTGCCCGACAAAATTCTTTCCTTCCCCGTACGGGCGGACGGGTTGCCAGGGGAGCGTGCCCCCCAATCTATGATAACAGCGCACCGCGCTGTAATTATTCTCCTCCGTTTTCTTCCTCGATTACGGGCGGAGCATCTGTGTCGACGGGCTGATTTTCGTCTCCGCCGCCTTCGTCGCCGCCTTCGTTATCGCCGCCTTCGTCGCCGCCGCCTTCGTCGCCGCCGTTATCACCGCCGCCGTCATCGGCAGGAGTTTCTTCCTCGCCGCCGCCATCGTCGGCAGGAGTTTCTTCTTCGCCGCCGCCTTCTTCGTCGGCCGCATACTCCTGACCGCTTTCGGAGCCGCTGTCGTCATCGTCGTCGGAGTATTCCTGTCCGTAGTAGTAGTCGACGTAATCGCCGCCGCCCTCGGAAGGCAGATTTTCCTCGGTGTAGTAACCGATGTACTGACCGTCCGACGCCTCGCCGATATTGTAGATACTGCCGTTGCTCGGGTCGTAGTTAGCCGTTATTATGGTGGCTGGAACTGCGTATTCCTTATGCTTCTTTCCTTCCAGATAATGCCCCATAACCTTGCTGAACAGGCTCGCGGCATTCATCTGACCGTTTATCGAGATCGTATGCGGAGTGTCAAAGCCTGTCCATACAGCGAGTGAAGCGTAGGGGCTGAGTCCGCAGAACCAGGAGTCCTTGTCCTCGTCGGTGGTACCCGTCTTGCCGATGATGTCCCAGCCGTCAACACGACCGAGGTAAGCGTTCGTGTGAGCGCAGTAGGTTATATTGTAGTGGAGCAGCCTGTTCATAATATAGGCTGTTTCGGGCGAGTAGGATTCCTTTGGGATCTGATTCCTGTTATCAATGATAATATTGTCCTCGGCGTCGGTCACATAGTAATAGGTGTAGGGCTTGTAGTACTTGCCGCCGTTGCCCATATATGTGAAGGTCGCCGCCATTTCTCTTACTGTGACGCCGCCGTTGAGACCTCCGATGGAGAGTCCGCCCGCGTTGTTTTTATCTTCCTCGGTCAGGTGAGTGAAGCCCTGAAGCGTAACGACCTGATTATAGGCGTTTGCCGGAGCGATTTTGTCGATGACCTGTACCGCGGTGGCGTTAGCCGACCACTCTATCGCGTCGGGAAGGAGCATATTGCCCTTGTAGCCCGAGTACCAGTTGTTCGGACCCGCTACGTATTCGCCGTCGACGACCTTGTACTTTTCGAGAGGCTCGTCCTTGACGATCGAGCTGTAGTAGAGCTCGCCCTTTTCGATCGCGTAGGGGTAAACTACGACAGGCTTGATTGAGGAACCGGGCTGGAGAACCGAGTCGGTGGCGCGGTCCCAGCTGAGGTTTGTCGTCTTTTCCTGTGAGGAGCCGACAGTCGCGATTACCGAGCCGTCCATACCGATCATCGTCATAGCGCACTGCAAGCCGTAGTCGTAGCTTGTGTCAAGACTCTGAGCCGCCTTTTCGATGAAGCTCTGCGCGTCCTGATCCATAGCGCAGTAGATCTTTAGTCCCTCGGTAAAGAGCATATCCGACGCTGCCTTCTGGCTTATGTTGTAGTAGGTGGCGAGGTCGGACTGTAAGTCGTTCTGGAGCTGGTCGATATACCAGTTCTGGATTTTCTGCGTCTTTGTTGCCTTGTTGCTCTTTTTGAAGCCGACGAAGGTCATATCCTTGGATTCCTTCATGGCTTCCTTATATTCGGCTTCGCTTATCTTTCCCTGGTCGTACATCTCGGAAAGCACGAGCTCGCGCCGTTCCTTATTATATTCGGGATAAATCAGCGGATTGTATCGGCTGGGGTTCTGGGTTATGCCCGCGATAGCCGCGCACTGCGCGAGCGAGCACTTGCCGATGTCCTTGCCGAAATACAGGTTAGCCGCCGCCTGAACGCCCTGACAGTTGCTTCCGTAGTTTACAACGTTGAGGTACGCCTCGAGGATCTCGTCCTTGGTGTACTCGTTCTCAAGCTTGATCGCCTTGATGATTTCGCGAAGCTTACGGTTGAGCGAAACGTCGTTGTCGTCGGAGATGTTCTTAATGAGCTGCTGCGTCATCGTGGAGCCGCCGTAGCTCGCCTCGCCGCTGCTGAGATTGAGCACAGCGCCCGCGGTTCTCGTCCAGTCAACACCGTGGTGGTCGTAGAAACGCTTGTCCTCAATAGCGATCTGAGCGTCCTTCATATACTGCGGAATATCCTTGAAGTTTACCCACACGCGGTTTTCCGTGCTGTAGAGGGACTTGTACTTCTTGAACTTGCCCGCGTCGTTCTTGACGTAGATGAAGCTCGTCTGGTTCATCGACTTTGCCTTGAGGTTGATGCCCGTAGGCTCCGCGGCTATGCGCCCGATGTAGATAATCATCGAAGTGCCGACGATTATTCCCGTGAATACTCCCACCATCAGCAGGGTGAAGAGCACTCTGCCTATGATTTTCAGGATTCGCTTGACGGGCTTTTCCGCGTCAATGTCCCTGTCGGGCCGCGCCGTAAATTTACTGATGTCTGTTTCACGCATAGAAAAAACTCCTTTACAGCCCGAATGATCGGACTTCCGTGCAATAAAAACATACATTTGTGCATAATAATGCATTATCACTCTGTATTCTAACACAAAATTGCGAAAAAATAAACCTTTTACGTGTATTTTCTTTTCGATTATAGTAGAATTTTCTGCAAAAATGCCCTTAAAATGTATGAATATTTCCGATTTCGCCGAGAATAACTAAAGTATAATACTTTTTCGGAATCGGGATGGGGAAAAATGAAAGATTTTTTTAAGAGGTATTTTCTGTTAGCGGCGATGGCGGCGTATGTATTTCTGGCTGTCGCGTCGCTCGTCGGCGGCGAACTCGGGATAAGCGAAAGACAGCGCAGAGAGAGCGCCGAGCCTGTAGTTCATACCGAGGAGACAGCGCCGCCGGAGCTGTATAAAATCGGCATAAGCGGAGGCAGGATCGCGGTTTACAGCCTCAGCGACGGCGCGCTGCTGCGCCGCACGGAGACTCAGGCGTCGCTGCTTCCGAAGGAGGACAGAGAGCGGCTTGAGCAGGGGATAACCGTTGAGGGCAGGAGAAACCTCAGAAAAACTCTGGAGGATATTTGCAGCTGACGGGTGAGCCCGCCGACGTGCGTCCGTAAAAGGTGCGTCGGCGGTGTCATTTTGCCTCAATTGCCTAAAAAATATCATTGACTATTTGCCCTTATTATAGTAAAATGTATTGGAATGGTTTTATCTTGAGTAACTATGTTTGCGAAAAGGATGGTACATATGATTTCAACTGTAATTAATGAACAGCTCGGCATCGAATATCCGATATTTCAGGGCGGTATGGCATGGGTTGCCGACGCCTCTCTCGCCGCGGGCGTAAGCAACGCGGGCGGACTCGGACTTATTGCCGCGATGAACTCGAACGGCGAACAGCTCCGCGCCGAGATAAAGAAGTGCAAGGAGCTTACGGACAAGCCCTTCGGCGTCAACATTATGCTTATGAGCCCGTTTGCGGACGAGGTCGCGGACGTTGTTGTCGAGGAAGGCGTAAAGGTCGTCACCACAGGAGCGGGCAACCCCGGCAAGTATATGGAAAAATGGACTGAGGCAGGCATAAAGGTCATTCCCGTAGTTCCCTCCGTCGCTCTTGCGAAGAGAATGGAGAAGCTCGGAGCCTTTGCCGTAATCGCCGAGGGCGGTGAGAGCGGCGGTCACGTCGGCGATCTCACTACGATGGCTCTCGTGCCCCAGGTCGTTGACGCTGTAAGCATACCCGTAATCGCCGCGGGCGGTATCGCGGACGGTCGTCAGGTCGCGGCGTGCTTTATGCTCGGCGCCGTAGGTATCCAGGTCGGCACACGCTTCCTCGTAGCCGAGGAGTGCACGATCTCACAGGCGTACAAGGACAAGATCCTCAAGGCTAAGGACATCGACACGGTTGTCACGGGCAAGCGCCTCGGACATCCCGTTCGCTGCATTAAGAGCAGCTATACCCGTGAGTACACAAAGATGGAGTACGACACCTCGACATATTCCGACGAGGAGCTCGAGGCAAAGGGCGCGGGAGTTCTCCGCCTTGCCGCGCGTGAGGGCGACGTCAAGAACGGCTGCGTTCTCGCGGGACAGGTAGCCTCGATGGTAACTAAGGAAGAGCCCGCGAGGGATATTATCCTCGACCTCTTCAATAAGGCTGAGGAAGTTCTGGGAGGAGCGTCAAAATGGGTAAAATAGCGCTCGTATTCTCGGGACAGGGAGCCCAGTACACGGGAATGGGCAGGGAGCTTTACGACAATTCCCCCGCCGCGAAGGCTGTTTTCGATATGGCGGACAGCGTGCGCGCGGGCACGTCTAAGCAGTGCTTCGAAGGCACTGCCGAGGAGCTCTCCCTCACCGTAAATACTCAGCCCTGCGTTTTCACGGCTGATCTCGCCGCGGCGCGCGCGGTAGCCGAGAAGGGCATAAAAGCCGACTTCGCAGCGGGCTTCTCGCTCGGCGAAATCGCGGCGCTCGCCTTTTCGGGCATACTCAGCGACGAGGAGGCTTTCAGGCTCGTGTGCAGACGCGGCGAGCTGATGAACAAAGCGGCGCAGGAGAACCCCGGAGCGATGCTCGCGGTCATGAAGCTGCCCGCCGATAAAATCGAGGAAATCTGCGCTGGATTTTCCGATACATACCCCGTAAACTACAACAGCCCCGCGCAGACGGTCGTTGCCACAAAGGAGGAGAACGTCGACGCTCTCGCCGCGGCTTTCTCCGAGGCAAAGGGACGCGCCAAGCGCCTTGCCGTCAGCGGAGCGTTCCACTCGCCGTTTATGGCGGACGCAGCCGAGGGACTGTACGAATATATGGAGGGCATAAGCTTCTCACAGCCCGTTGTGCCCGTTTACTCCAACTACACCGCAAAGCCCTATGAGGGCGATTTCAGAGAGCTGATAAAGGCTCAGGTCTGCAACCCCGTAAGGTGGCAGTCCATCGTTGAAAATATGATCGCCGACGGCGCTGATACCTTTATCGAGGTCGGTGTTGGCAAGACGCTCACCTCTCTTGTCGGCAGGATCAATAAGGAAGTAAAGGCTGTAAAGGTCGAGAATCTCTCGGACCTTGAAAGCATCTGATTGTTCTCGAAGGGAGACAGATATGAATTTTACAGGAAAAACCGCAATCATTACAGGCGGCTACAGCGGAATCGGCAGAAAGACCGCCGAGAAGCTCGCTTCTCTCGGCGCTGACATCGCTCTTGTCGGTATCGGCTCGGAGGATGACAAGAACGCCGCCATCGCTTCAATCACAGAGCTCGGCGTAAAGGTAAAGGCTTACGACTGCGACGTCAGCGATTTTGCCGCCGGCGAAGCCGTTGTCGGTGAGATAATCGCCGAATTCGGCAAGGTCGATATCCTCGTCAACAACGCGGGAATCACCCGCGACAAGCTTATGCTCAATATGACCGAGGACGAGTTTGACGCGGTCATAAGAGTTAACCTCAAGGGCGCTTTCAATATGACAAAGCACCTCTACAAGCCCTTTATGCGTCAGCGCAGCGGACGTATCGTCAACGTAGCCTCCATCGTCGGAATCAACGGCAACGCGGGACAGGCTAACTACGCCGCTTCAAAGGCGGGCGTTATCGGTATGACTAAGTCCGTAGCCAGAGAGCTCGCCGCAAGGGGCGTTACAGTAAACGCTGTCGCTCCCGGATATATCGACACAGCTATGACACAGGCGCTGTCCGACAAAATCAAGGACGAGATCGCCGCCTCGATCCCGATGAAGCGTCGCGGACTTCCCGAGGACGTCGCCAACGTGATCGCCTTCCTTTGCAGTGATTACGCCTCCTACGTAACGGGCGAGGTAATCCGCGTGGACGGCGGAATCGCTATGTAATAAAGGAGTACAATATGTCAAGACGAGTTGTTGTTACAGGCGTCGGAGCGGTTACTCCCGTGGGCAACGATGTTGCCACGATGTGGAAGAATATGCTCGACGGCGTCTGCGGAATAGACAAAATCACAAAATTCAGCACCGATGACCTCGCCGTGAAAATCGCGGGAGAGGTAAAGGACTTTGACCCGACATCTGTTGTCGAGAAAAGGGACATCAGAAAGACCGATATGTACACTATTTTCGCTCTCGCGGCAGCCAAGGAGGCTGTCGAGGACAGCGGGATCATCGGCACTGTCGATGAAAAGCGTCTCGGCTCTTACATAGGCTGCGGTATCGGCGGACTTTACAGCTTCGTCGAGAACACCCAGGCGTTTCTCGAGAAAGGTCCCCGCAAGGTAAGCCCCCACTTCATTCCCAAAATGATAGGCAATATCGCTACGGGACAGGTCGCGATCAAGTATAACGCAAAGGGCGTGAGCCTTTCGGTTATGTCGGCTTGCGCTTCGGGTTCGAACTCTGTCGGCGAGGCGTTCCACGCCGTAAAGGACGGTTACGCCGACGCTGTTATCGCGGGCGGCGCCGAGTGCGTCGTTCATCCGCTGACTATCGCGGGCTTCTCGAATATGAAGGCTCTCTCCACCACCGAGGACCCGAAGAAGGCTTCGATCCCCTTCGACGTTAAGCGCAACGGCTTTGTAATGGGCGAGGGCGCGGGCGTTCTCATCCTCGAGGAATACGAGCACGCCAAGGCTCGCGGAGCAAAGATTTACGCTGAGCTCGCGGGCTACGGAAACACATGTGACGCTCACCACGTTACGGCTCCCGACCCCGAGGGCGCGGGACTTGCCGAGGCTATCCGCATCGCGTTTGCCGAGGCGGGCGTAACAGACGACGACACGATCTACTTCAACGCTCACGGCACAAGTACGCCGATGAACGACAAGACCGAGACCATGGCTATTAAGGATGCTCTCGGCGAAAAAGCTTACGACGTAAGCGTAAGCTCAACCAAGTCAATGACAGGTCATATGCTCGGAGCTACGGGCGCTGTTGAGGCGATCGTAGCCGCGCTCGCTGTCAGCGAGGGTAAAATCCCTCCGACGATCGGTACGGACGAGCCCGACCCCGAGTGCGACCTTGACTATACATTAGGCAAGGCTAAGGAAAGAGACGTCACCGTTGCCGCGAGCACAAACCTCGGCTTCGGCGGTCACGACACCTGCCTTGTATTCAAAAAGGTTTAAGGCAGAACCGCGCGGTTCGCGGCACGCCTTGATCACCGAGGAGTAATCACAACGGAGGAATCAGAATGATTGATATTGAGAAACTCAAGGAATATATAAAGCTGCTTGAGGACAGCTCTCTCGCTGTTCTTGAAGTAAGCGACGAGGAGGACTGCATCCACCTCGAAAAGCCCACAGCCGACGCTCCCGTAGTTTCATACGCCCCGAGCGCCGCTCCTGCCGCCGAGCCCGCCGCAGCGGCTCCCGAGGCAGCGCCCGCTGTTGAGGCTGCTCCCGCCGCAGCGGGAAGAACTATCAAGAGCCCGATGGTAGGCGTGTTCTACGCCGCTCCCTCTCCCGAGAAGCCCGCTTTCGTTAGCGTAGGCTCGAGAGTTAAGAAGGGCGACACCGTCTGCATCATCGAGGCTATGAAGATCATGAACGAAATCACCGCCGAGGAAAGCGGCACGATCACCGAAATTCTCGTAAATAACGGCGACGTCGTTGAGTTCGACCAGCCGCTGTTTACCGTTTCATAAGAGGTATTCTATGCTTAATCAGGAAGAAATAAAGAAGATTATCCCTCACCGCGACAATATGCTGCTCGTGCAGGAGGCTGAGAAGGTCGACGACACGACCTCCTTCGGACGCTACACCGTAAGCGGCGACGAGTTTTTCCTAAAGGGACATTTTCCCGGCAACCCCGTTGTCCCGGGCGTGATTCTCTGTGAGATGATGGCACAGTCGAGCTGTGTTATGCTCGCCGACAAGTGCGCGGGAAAAACCCCCTACTTCACAAAGATGGACAACGTAAAGTTCAAGGGTATGGTAAAGCCCGGCGATACGCTGGAGACTACCTGCACCCTCACTCGTTCACGCGGAAACTTTTACTTTATAAGCGCCAAGGGCTATGTTAACGACAAGCTCTGTGTAAGCGCGGATTTCAGCTTTGCTCTGGTATAACAAACAAAGGAATGATTTAATTGTTCAGTAAAATTCTGGTTGCGAACCGCGGAGAGATCGCCGTGCGCATTATCCGCGCCTGCCGTGAAATGGGTATCGAGACCGTCGCTATCTACTCCACAGCCGACAAGGACTCGATGCACGTAAAATTAGCCGACGAGAGCTACTGCGTCGGAGGAGCAAGAGTGGCGGACAGCTATCTCAATATGCCTGCGATTCTTACCGTCGCTATCGAGAGCGGCGCTCAGGCTATTCACCCGGGCTACGGTCTGCTCTCCGAGAACGCGAAGTTTGTAAAGCTTTGCGAGGAATGTAATATAGAATTCATCGGTCCCACCTCCGAGATGATAAGTCTGCTCGGAGATAAGGATATGGCGCGCAAGACTATGCGCGCGGCGGGCGTTCCCGTTACCCCCGGAACCGACGTGCTCGAGAATGTTGAGCAGGCAAAGGAGCTTGCCGCGGAGGTCGGCTATCCTCTGCTGATAAAAGCCCGCTCGGGCGGCGGCGGACGCGGAATCCGTCTTGTGAATTCCGCCGATGAATTTGAGGCTGCGTATAACAGCGCTTACGCCGAGGCGGAGTCAGCCTTCGGCGACGGCGCGCTTTACATAGAGAAGTTTCTGAAGCCCGTAAAGCATATCGAAATGCAGCTGCTCTGCGATAAGCACGGCCACGCGATTTGCCTGGGAGAGCGCGAGTGCTCCGTTCAGCGTCATAATCAGAAGCTTATCGAGGAGAGCCCGTCACCCTCTATCACGCCCGAGACCAGAAGAGCTATGCTCGACGCTGCCGTCAAGGCGGCTCACGCGGTCAACTACAACTCCGTGGGCACGGTGGAGTTCCTTTACGACAAGGACGGCAACTTCTACTTTATGGAAATGAACACCCGACTTCAGGTTGAACACGGAGTCAGCGAGATGGTTACGGGTATGGATATCGTTCAGTGGCAGATCCGCGTCGCGGCGGGTACGGAGCTCAACCGCACACAGGAGCAGGTCCACTTCCACGGACACGCCATCGAGTGCCGCATCAACGCCGAGGATCCCGACAACAACTATCGTCCGTCCTGCGGAAAGGTTACGGCGCTTCACGTTCCCGGCGGCTCGTTCGTGCGCTTCGACACGGCTCTCAGTCAGGACTACGTTATCCCGCCCTTCTATGATTCAATGATAGGCAAGGTCATCGTTCAGGGCAGAACCCGCGAGCTAGCTATCAGAAAGATGAAGATGGCTCTCTCCGAGCTGAACGTAAAGGGAATCAAGGTCAACCGCGACCTTATGATTGATATACTCTCCGCCCCCG
>JAHLBL010000079.1 GCA_020625635.1 bacterium | reverse complement strand
GACCACAATTAAGAGCTTATGCTCATATGAATTCTTGGTCAGTAGTTTTACTTATCTCTTATCCAATTCTTTATTCAGTTTTCAGGGTATTTCAGCCGTGCATCAGCACGGCTTTTTTCTTTGCAGGGTAAAAATTAAGTCGAGCAGGAAGGTTTTGGTAACCTTCTGCCCGACTTTATTATTGTATTTAATTAATACTTTTTTACAGTTTGCGTACTATTTCGATTCCGCCCACATATAGGCTGCTTTCTGCTTGTTATCTGCTTTTTTGATTATTTCGCAGATATCCTTTTTGGGGCTGTAGCGCTTTACCTGACGTGAGGCGTCCGTAGACTTCAGGTAGATATATCCCTTGTGCCAGATTGGCAGAATCGAAAGGTATGTGCTGTCCTTTTCGGTCATAAGCAGCTTCTGGGTTTCGTTGCCGATTTCGTGGCTGTAGAGCTTTCCGTAAACCTTGGAGAAGCTTCCCGTGTAGTAGTAAAGGGTCTCCTCATCAAGTGTGTATGCGCATGCACGGTCAGGGCTGATCTGTTTGTATTCGGAGCCGTCCGGACGCATACGGCAGACGTGTCCGTCGCCCTTGGCGGAATAGTCTATAAAGTAGATAAAGCCTTTATAAAAGCTGAGCTTATCGCAGAGCTTTGCTTCGTTGACCTTGCGTGTGTCGTCGGAGTTAGGTTTGAGTCCGCCGTACACGAGAGTGACGTCGCTGCCCTCGGCGTCGGCTTTATAAATGCCAGCTTCTTTTTTCGTGATCATCCCGTCATCAAAGAAATATAAATCGCCGTTGATAATTACGTACGATGAAGTGTATATTTTACCGATATAGCCCGCTTTTTCTCCGTCCTTGCGGACGTAAGCGAGACGGTTGTTCTCCTGAGTGGAGAGGAAATATATATAGTCGCCGAACTCCTCAAATCCGACCGCGTTTTTGTTGAAATCACTTATACCCGTAAAGGCTTTTTCAAGGACGGCGTCTGACACCCATTCGGTTTTATTGCAGGTATCGGAGCCCGTCATCTGGTACTTATATCCGTTAGAATAATAGTAGTTTCCGTCAAAAACGACTGATGAATTATTGCCCGACTTGAAGTTCAGCACGTTTGTATTGTTGCCGCTTTTGCACTGTACGGGGAAAAAATCCTTGCTGTAGCTTATGGGGATAAGACGGTCGCTGTCTATAAGGTAGGAGCCGTACTCGTTTTTGCTGATAAAGCTGCCGCTTCCTCTGCCTGTGAGAAAGACAGCGCCCTGTCCCGAGCCTCCGCCAGCCATAAACAACGCGGAAATTCCGCTGCAAACGGTAAGCACGGCGAAAACGCCCGCGAGGATTTTTATATACAATTTATTGTAGGAAACGCTTTCGCGCAGAGCCTGCGCTTTTTCGCTTTTGCCCATAATTTCCATAGCCTTTCCGCCCACAAAAAGAGATAAAAAGTTATTTGCAGCCTTACCGTGAGCAGATAAGGCATTAAACTCCTCCATTATCATAGTTTAACTTTTTTCGGAGCGAATGTCAATAGAAACACAAAAACAGAGCCGCCGCAAAAGCGGCAGCCCTGTGTGCTATCTCGTGATATCAAGCTCAAACCAGAAGGTCGAGCCAACGCCCTCCTTACTCTTGACGCCGTATTTCGCGCCGTGAAGGTCGAGAATATTCTTTACAATCGACAGTCCGAGTCCCGTGCCGATAACGCCGCGGCGGTGGGTTTTGTCAACCTTGTAGTAGCGGTCCCAGATGTAGCTGAGCTTTTCGGGGTCGATTCCCTCGCCGTGGTCGGTGACCTCCACGCGCACGCGCTTATCGGTCGTTTTCTGGGTTACGATTACGGTTTTATCGTCTCCGCAATGATTGATCGCGTTGTTGATAAAGTTGTAGATCACCTGACCGATTTTGATTTCATCGGCGTAAACATACGCTTTTCTGTCGGCAGTGAAGGAAATGTTGTAGCCCTCCTGCTCCCTGAGCTTGGCGTAGCGCGTGAAAATTTGGTTGATGGAGTCGGTGAGACAGAACTCCTCGCGCTCAATTTCGATCGCGCCCGACTGCAGCTTCGAGAGGTCGAGCATATCGTTTACAAGGCTCGTAAGCCGATTTGCCTCGTCAATGATTACCTGAACGTTTTCGGGGGTGTTCTCGCCGGGGAGGTCGCGCATAACCTCGCCGTAGCCCGTTATCATCGTCAGCGGAGTGCGCAGGTCGTGAGAGATATTCGCGATAAGCTCCTGTCTGAGGTTTTCCACCTTACGCAGCTCTCTGCGCGTGAGGTTCAGCGTTTCGCTGAGCTCATACGCCTCACGGTAGCCTGTGCTGTTGAATTCGATACCGTAGTTCTGGTGGGCAAGCTCCTTTACGCCCTCGTTAATTTCGTCGAGCGGACGTGAGATTCTGCGGGAAACGACGAACGCTAAAATAACGGCGAAGATAAGGAATATTACGCTGACAATCAGCAGCTGCATATGAATGGTGCTGATTACGGACTTTACGGGTGTGACCATAGCCGCTATGAGCACGAAGCACTCGGTCTCATCGTCGAGCTGGAGGATTTCGGCGTATATGAGGTTTGTCGACTCGATATGATGCTTCGACATACTGTCAGGCTCGGGCGGCTCAAAAGAATCATCATCGTCAGTAAACGCTTCGTCTGCCGTCGCGTTGCGTGATTTTTTGCCTTTTTCGTTTTTATCGTCGCTGAAATGGCGGAACTCCATATTGAGCTCGTCCTTTTCAAATTTTTCGGTCGCGATGTATTTTCCGGCCCGCTCCTTGGCGAGAGAGTAGTACTTCTGCACCGTGTGACCGTTGTTGATGTTTTTCAGTCCCAGCGGGTTGATATAGTCGCTCTCGTACTTCTTTGTGAAGATAGCGTCGGAGGAGTCGTACACATAAACGCTCATCTCGTTCTGGCGGGAAAGTGTGTTTATGGTGTCGGTGGTGTCGTTGCCGCTCTTAATGCTTTCGGTTATCTGAGCGGCGTAGTTCTTTACCTGATTTTCCTTTATTATGCTGTAGCAGGTTTCGAGCATGGTTGTCTGGAAAATCCAGAGAAACCCCAGCATAGCCGCGGAAAACGCCATAAAATATATACTGAGCTTATACCTCAGCGGAAGCATCCGCCATCGGCGGAAGTGTTTTTTCTGCTTTTTCTCAGAGCGCTTCAAAACGGTAACCTACCCCTCGGAGTGTAACTATACAGCGGCTGTATTCGCCGAGTGATTTTCTGAGCAGCTTGATGTGTGTGTCGAGAGTTCTCTCGTCGCCGAAGAAGTCATATCCCCAGACCTCGGAGATAAGCTTTTCTCTGGTGAGCGCAAGTCCCTTGTTCTTTACCATATAGAAGAACAGCTCGTACTCCTTTGGAGTCATTTCGACGCGGTTGCCGTCGATCGTGACGATACGGGCTGAAAAATCGACGTTCAGTCCGCCGTAGGTGAACTCGTCCTTCTGCTGAGCCTGTGATTTGCCCGCGGAGCGCTTGATTACTGCGTTGACGCGGAGCATGAGCTCCTTTGGCGAGAAGGGCTTTACAACGTAGTCGTCGCTGCCGAGCTCAAAGCCGTGGATCTTGTCGTACTCCTCGCCTCTGGCGGAGAGCATAATCACGGGCGTATCGGTGAACTTGCGGATCTCCCTGCACGCCGAAAAGCCGTCGAGCTCGGGCATCATAATGTCCATAATGATGAGGTCGTATTTATTCCTGCGGCACACCTCGATAGCCTGCATACCGTCAACGGCTTCATCAACGGTGTGTCCCTCAAACTCCGCGTACTTGCGGATGATCTGGCGGATTCGGAATTCGTCGTCTACTACTAATAATTTGCTCATAAATTGTACCCTCCTGTAGTTTATGGCTTCATTATAAATGTCTAAAGTGACGGTTTTGTGAGTTTAAATAAAAAGTTTTATGATACTAATATATCATATGGAAAAGATTTTTAAAAGACGGTATTTAAAATTATTGAAGAATTTGGTATAATGTAGTGGAAATTTAAACACGGGGGTAATTATGGAGATAAATAAAATCAGCGCGCAGCTTATAACCGACACGGTGCGAAAGCTGTTTATGGACTGCAACTACTTTATCGGCGACGATATTATGAGCGCTCTGAAAACCGCGCGTGCGGGCGAGAAGAGCCCTGTCGGAAAGAGTGTGCTCGACCAGATCATAGAGAACGACGAGATCGCCGCGGCGGAGAAAATCCCGCTCTGTCAGGACACGGGAATGGCGATTTTGTTCGTCGAGTACGGCGACAAGGTCGTTGTTGACGGCGATTTTGAGCAGGCTGTTCAGGAGGGCGTGCGCAGAGCGTACACCGACGGCTACCTCAGAAAAAGCGTCGTCGACGATCCAGTTTTTGACCGCGTCAATACTAAGGACAATACGCCCGCGATCATTCACACAAAAATAGTCGGCGGCGACAAAATTAAATTCACGGTAGGCGGAAAGGGCTTCGGCAGCGAGAATATGTCCGCGATAAAGATGCTCACGCCGTCCTACGGCGTTGAAGGCGTAAAGGAGTTCATACTCGATACCGTCAGCAAGGCGGGACCGAACCCCTGTCCGCCGATAGTCGTCGGCGTGGGAATAGGCGGCACGTTCGAGCGCTGCGCTCAGCTCGCGAAAAAAGCCACGTTCCGCAGGATAGATACCTCAAACCCCGATCCTCGCTATGCCGAAATGGAGCGTGAACTGCTTGAGAGCATAAACAAAATGGGCTTCGGACCCGCGGGACTCGGAGGAAAAACAACCGCTATCGGCGTCAATATCGAGACGTCGCCCACACATATCGCGGGTATGCCCGTCGCCGTAAACATCTGCTGTCACGCGGCGCGTCACGCAAGCGCGGAAATCGGAGGTTAAGCTATGAAAAAAATCACACTTCCCCTCACGGACGAACAAATCGACACCCTGAAAGCGGGCGACAGCGTCCTGCTCACGGGCACGATGATAACAGGCAGGGACGCCGCTCATAAGCGCCTCTACGAGCTCGTTCAAAAAGGCGAGGTTCTGCCTGTTGAGATAAACGGCGAGACGATCTACTACGTCGGTCCTGCTCCCGCGAAGCCCGGTTACGCAGTAGGACCCGCGGGTCCCACCTCGAGCTACCGTATGGATAAGTACGCTCCTGTGCTGCTCGACCTCGGGCTCAAGGGAATGGTCGGCAAGGGCGCGCGAAATCAGGACGTGATCGACGCGATAATCCGCAATCATGCCGTGTATTTTGCCGCGATCGGCGGCGCGGCGGCGCTCATAGCGAAGAGCATAAAAAAGACCGAACCCATCTGCTACGAGGATTTGGGTACGGAATCGGTCAGAAGATATTATGTTGAGGATTTCCCGTGCATAGTCGCGATAGACGCGCAGGGGAACAACGTCTACGAGAGCGAACCGAAGAAATATAACGAAGAATAATACCCTGCAATATAGCAGACAGGCTGCCTTTTCCGACAGCCTGTCTGTTTTTGTGTGTATAAAGGTACTTTTGATTACCTGCATGAGCGAGCGGTTATTTGACTTTCGCGTTTATTGTTGTTTTTGAGTCGTAGCAGTAACCGCCGTCGGGTTCGGTTTCCCAGTCGGTGATTTCGAACTCGGAATCGAATACCATTGTTTTTGTTTCGGTTGAGCCGTCGTTATATGTTACCGTGATATCGACGGATAAATCCTTGAGCATCGTTTCGTTCTCGAGCTCGTGATATTTCTGTAATTGCGACTTAGTAGCGAAGTCGGAGTTATAATTTTCTCTGATTTCCTTCGGGCAGTCCCCGCTCACTAAATCAATTTTTGTAACGAGGGCAATATTGGGCTCATCGTCGCTGTTCTTTACGTTAACATATCCCTTATCTACGGTATATGATGAGCATATGTTTTCAAGGTCGTCGGTGGTTATGCTGACGATTCTGTCCTCATCCTTGGTTTTGAGATAATCGCTGTCTGTCATATCATAAATGTTATCCGTGTTTATGATTCTGAAAGCACCGTTGTTTGCGGTGTAGGTGATGTTTTTCACATTATCACCCTCGCAGTCGAAGGAAAAATCCATATATCGGAAAAGATATCCTCCGTTGAGATCGTTTTTCGCGTCAAAAATATAGGTCGCGCCTCCGCCGAATGATTTCAGCTCGCCTACGGGCTTGAACTCATTGTTGAGTTCGACAGCCTCGTCGTCGGTGGAGGCGGCGTTGGCGGTAATCGAGAACATATTGTTTTTGCCGTGGGTGTTCTGTCCGAGTGCGATTCCCCCGCCAATCATCATCACGGCGAGTGCGGCGGCGATCGGTTTAGCCCAAGTCGGGAAAGAGCGGAACGCGCGTGCTTTTGCAGAGCGTTCGGCGTTCGACTTGATTGCGTTCTTCTGAGCTTCGGTGAGCCTGACCGCGTCGTTTTCCGCTTTGTATCTGTCAATGTCAAATTTCATAATTCATTCTCCTTGTCAAGAATTGTTCTGAGCTTTTCCTTTCCGCGGAAAAGCCTTAGTTTTACGGCGGACTGAGAAATCCCGAGCGCGCGCGAAATCTCTGAGATTTTCATATCCTCATAGTAAAAGAGGTGGATCACGGTCGCATATTTTTCGGGCAGAGACCTGACGATTTCGGTAAGCTCTCCGCAGTTATCCGTCGAGCTCAGCTCTGCCGCTTCATCGAGCGGCACACAGCCGCGCCGTGCGTTCTGCCTTTGAACCGATTTCGCGAGATTGACCGTAACTCTTATCAGCCATGCCTTGAGGTGGTTCTCGTCGTTTATTTTACCGCGGTTCTTCAACAATCTGACGAAAGCTTCCTGACACACGTCGAACGAGTCGTCGCAGTTTTTTGTGATATTAAGAGCGATCCGGTAGAGCGTGTCGGAGTATTTTTCGACCGCCTCTTCGATAAAGGCATCTGATTTTGTGTCCATATTTCAACCTCCTTTCACTAATAAAACGCCGCAAAACACAGAAAGGTTACATCTTTATAAGGAAAAGCCGCCGCGAAAACCGCGGCGGATGTGTTATATTTCTTAAATCTTTTCAAGGTTAGATTTTACGGTGTTAATCGACGAAATAAGCATACGTCTGATTGTACCGCAATTGCTTTTAAGTGAATTATATCGCACAAGTGATAATAAACCTGTACGAACCAACAGTTCTAACCAGTATTCGCTTTCATAGCACTCTTTTAAGGCAATTTGCATTTTTGAAATGAAATCAGCTTTGCTTTGCGCGTATTTGGATTCATGGATGTTAGCTCCAATGCTTGTTCCGCAACGTAACAGTTGATTTGTCAAAACCGACTCTTTATATTCAGTCTTTATTTGTCTGCATATGTTAATAACATCTACAGCAAAATCTTTTGCTTTTTCAAGCATTATACTATCTGACACAAAAATCACCTCGGTAGTATTATAACACTGCCGAGGTGATTTGTATAGCTTTTATATTAAGCGAAATTGCCGTTTCACGGCAGCTAAATTGTTACTTACA
>JAHLBL010000078.1 GCA_020625635.1 bacterium | reverse complement strand
GTCTTGTTTTTTTATTGGGGCTTAGCGCGACAGCCCCTTTTATTTTAAGGCGCACTGAAAGGGCCTCGAACAGGGCGTTAAGAAAATCGTCCTGCGGACGATTTTTAGCCCGCTGCGCAGATGAAACTTATAGTTCCGTACACGCCGCAACAAGCGAGGAGGAAGTCTTCGGAAGATGATGGTACTTTCAGCGCGCCCCTACCAATATATCAACCTATTCGGGTGCTTTTGTTTGGCGCATTATGCTGGTCGGGAGCCCCGACAGCCAATTATTAGATGTAGATTCGCGCCCGCCGTCTATGAACGCTTTGCTTAGCCTAACGTTTCCAAAGGCGGATAAAAGTGCCCACCGGCTCCCGCGCAGATGAAACTTATAGTTCCGTACACGCCGCAACAGGCGAGGAGGAAGTTTTCGGAAGATGACGGCACTTTCAGCGCGCCATCACCTATATCAACCTATTCGGGTGCTTTTTATTTCAGCGCGCCCCTTCTCATATGTTAATAAAAATCTGAAAAAACTGCAATTCACATAAACAAACGCTTAGCAGTAGTTTGTGCAGCAGCTGACGGTTTACGGGAAAGCGCGGTGAATATCGGCTGTCGATATCCCGATATAATTTTTCAGCGTACTTGTTTTCAGAGGTTTAATGTGATAGTATAGTAATGTAAAAATTCGGAAGCGGTGTTTTCCTCCGCAGGAAAAAAGCTGTATTCTGAAAAATAACTGAATAGGTGCTTTATGAGCTTGGAAAAAATATTTTTGTACATTGTATTTTTTATAATAACTTTTATATTTTTTATGGCTGTCGTCGTTTGCTTTAACTATATTAAAAATTTGGCAATAAAGCGCGACAGTGTTTTTCAAAACGACGATAACACACAGGAAAGCGCCGAAGAAGAGGACTGTTCCGCTCAACATGAAAACAGCAGCGCCGCTTGTGAGAAAAATGCTTTGGAAAGGTTTATTTCAGCCGTCCATCCTTTCCTCGGAAGATTTGCCGAAGGGGAAGGGCTGAGGAGCTGTGCCGAGTCCGTTTTACGTTTTGCGGGTATCGACGATAATCTCGCGGTTTATCCTGAAGAAGAATCTGTTACTTTCCGATTCGATTTGGGATATATTAGAAGATGGATTGATGAGAAAAGCAGCGGTATCAGATACGTATACAGCGAACAGGAATCTTATCATGACGGCGGGGGCTCCTCGTGGCACGAGTGGACGCTGACAGAGGCTGTCCGCGATGATTTTTTCGGAGATATCCGCGAGGGCAGTGAGTACAATGGCTGTAAGCTGCCGCCGTGCAGGCGCTTCTGCATCAATGGGGAGCGCGTGCTGCTGGAGGAGCCTTTCGGGCTTAACGGCGTTTTTAATTATTACTGTTATAATTCGTTCAGACACAGTTATAACGATCAGGAAGAATCAAGAAAAATAGGCTTGTAGGATAAAGCGGTAAACGCTGAATAATTCAAGTCTTTCTGTCGGGCGCGATTTACGTACCCGGATTAATCGGCGCTTACTCAGAAGATAATAAGGAAAGGAACAGAGTTATGAAACATTTTTTGGTAGTGGTTGATATGCAGAAGGACTTCGTTGACGGAGCTCTCGGCACAGCCGAAGCCGTCGCGATCGTTCCCAACGTAGTAAAAAAGATCGAGGGCTTTGACGGCAAGATCTTCGTCACCTTCGATACACACTTCGAGGATTATATGCAGACCGCCGAGGGCAGAAAGCTGCCCGTACCGCACTGCATAAGGGGCACCGACGGATGGCAGCTCAACGCCGACGTTGCCGACGCCCTCACGGGAAAGGATTACACCGCGGTTGAAAAGCCCACCTTCGGCTCTGTCGAGCTCCCCGCGCTGATCGAGAAGGAGGCGGACGGCGAAGAGTTCACGATCGAGCTTATCGGACTATGCACGGATATCTGCGTCGTAAGCAACGCGCTTCTGCTCAAGGCTCATTTCAGAGAAGCAGAGATCAGCGTTGACGCCGCCTGCTGCGCGGGAGTAACGCCCGAAACCCACGCCGCCGCGCTGCAGACAATGAGCTGCTGCCAGATAACGGTAACCAACAATTAAAGTAAAGGACGGTAAGTAACCATGAAGCTCGAACCGATCATTATATCACTGCTCGATACGGACTTGTACAAGTTCAATATGGATCAGGTGATTTTTCACAAGCACACCGACCTCTGCGGAAAGTATTATTTTAAATGCCGCAACAGGGATGTCGTGTTCACCGACGAGACGGTCGAGGAAATAAAGGCTCAGGTAGACCACCTGTGCACTCTGAAATTTACGGAGGAGGAGCTCGATTACCTGCGCTCCATCCGTTTTATAAAGAACGACTATGTCGAGTTCCTCCGCCTCTGGCGACCAATCCGCGATTACGTGGAAATCAGCGGCGAGAACGGAGAGCTGAGCGTAGTAGTCGACGGACCTCTGTTCTCGGCTATGCAGTTTGAGATATATCTTCTTGAGATTATCAACGAGGTATATTTCCGTATGAACTTCGACTACGAAAAGCTGAGGAAATCCGCCGAGGAAAGGCTCGACAAAAAGATCGAGCGCCTGGGCGACGGCACTTATACTTTCAAGTTCGCGGAGTTCGGCTGCCGCCGCAGGCTCTCGCGCGAATGGCAGGAGGTCGCGGTTCGCAGGCTCGCCGCGGAAACCGACAAATGCGTCGGCACCTCGAACGTATATCTCGCGATGAAGTACGACCTCACTCCCATAGGCACATACGCTCACGAGTACGTGCAGATGTATCAGGGGATCGACAGGATCCCGCTCGCGTACACTAACCATTACGCTATGCGCGACTGGTACGACGAGTACGACGGAGATAACGGGACCGCGCTTACCGATACTATCACCACCGATCTGTTCCTGCTCGATTTCAACCGTTCGATGGTGAACAACTACTCGGGCGTGCGCCACGATTCGGGCGACCCGTACGAATGGGGCGAGAAGATCATTAAGCATTACGAGAGATACGGCGTTGACCCGAAATCAAAGCTGCTGCTGTTTTCCGACAGCCTCGACTTTGACCGCGCCCAGAAGCTGTTCGATTACTTTAAGGACAGAACCAAGGTCAGCTTCGGCATAGGAACCTTCTGCTCCAACGATACCTGCGAAAACGCGCTCAACATAGTCATTAAGCTGCAGTACGTCAACGGCAGACCTGTCGCAAAGCTTTCGGACGACGTCGGCAAGGCTATGTGCCGCGATGAGAGCTATCTCGACTATCTCAAGCGCTCGGTAGCGTTCAGAATAGACAGAGAAAAGTAAAAAACCTGACTGAACGGTTTTCGTTCGTCAACATACACAAACCCTCCCTGAAATTTTTGTACAGCATTTTCAAATAATGTATGATATAATCGTTGTATAAAATTTTCTGGGGAGGGAATTTTTATGACTTTATTCAAAAAGACAATAAGCATCGTTTTAGCGGTTTTGCTTCTGGCGTCCGTCTGTGTGACGCCGTCCTTTGCCGCTGAGACGGATGTTGAAAAAACAGGCGGAGGCGGTCCGTGTATTATTGTAAATACCGACTCCAAAAGCCATGAGATTTTCTTCGATCATGACGGAACTCTCAACAACGACGCCGTTGCGGGCGTTACGTATGACAAGGACAACAACGTCCTTTCGCTCAACAACGCGACACTGTCCGAGGATTCTCAGATTGATATCTATAATCTCGGCACGGATTTCAGACTTTCGGTCACGGGCGAATGCAGCGCGGGCGTGCTGAATGTTTACGACAGCGCTCTGAACATCGTCGGCGACGGAACTCTCACTCTGTCGACCACTGACAGCTCCGCGATCAAAATGAACACGTTGATGTATGAGCACTACGATATGTCGATCGACGTAGGCGAGGAGGTCACGCTTAATTTAATGGCGACGTCCTGCGCAGTCAATATCAAGAATACGACTCACGATGACGGAGATACGATCATGACTGTCGGCAAGAAGAGAGCCGCGGGCTATTTCAACTCGAGCAAAACGTCAGAGACCGCAAATAAAACATTGTCGGGCGTTACGCTTGAGCAGGTCGAAATGTATAAGGTGAAGAACAGCTCCGAGCCCGACACCTTCTTTGTCGCGAAAGAATACAGCTGGGGCAGTCTCGGCGTTTTCCGCGCGTGTTACGACGATACGGTCGGCGGCTATGTGTATGACACCGAAAAAGAGGATTATCTCAGCGAGACCAAGTTCAAGAAAAAGGGCTATGAATTCGACGGCGAAAAGGAGTTGTCAACAATTACCTGCACTTCCGTTGACAAAAGAGAAATGGATCTGTACGAGGACGGTTTCGGCAATCAGTACGGCAGCGGCTGGGATGGCTATTACACTCTCAACGAGAACAAAAAAATCAACTTGAACGGCAAGGAGTATTCGGTTTTCGAATCGGTTGAGGATGAGATCACAAGCGAGCTTGCTCCCGTTACCTACGATTTCTGGGTATGCGAGTATCAGTCCACGGACAAACAGCTGAACGTCGTTCCGAATGTCCGCGGAAAGATTCCCGCGATCTACCTTGACTCGGATCAGGGCGAAACCGTGGTCTATGACCTGGAAGGCCCTCACAGCGACTCCTCCGAGAGCGTCTGGTACAACCCAAAGAAAAATATCCTGACTCTCAACAGCGTAGACCTCACCGACAGCGGTCTTGCGGTTTACGGTATGGGCGATGATTTTAGACTTTGTGTCAGCGGAGAATGCGCGTTAAAGTCGATCACGGTTTATGACGGCAGCATTACGGTATACGGCGGCGGAAGCCTCACCGTCAGCGGAGCCGAGTACGGCATAAGCGTTGAGCCGCTCGGCAGGGGCTACGCGAACTCAAAGCTGGAGATTTCAGGCGTGACAACGACCGTCGATATCAGCGGCAGCACCGCAGCCTTCAGAGTTTTAAAGTCGACAGCGGGCGATAATGCCGCTGCCGTAAACGGCGTCCCCGTCAGCGGTCTTGTAAAGAGCGACGAGATGATTTTTACACAGAACCGCAAGGTCGAAGGCGCTTATCTTGAAGAATGGACAGGCGGCGTAGGCTTCAGATACAAGGTCGTTAAGAAGGACGACCCCGACGGCGTTTATGTAGCTCAGTACTCCACCACGACCCATATGGACGATTACGGCAGACCGAGCTATACCGTAGAAAACTACGACCTTAAAAAATGCCGCTACGACGAGACAGCCAAGGCTAATATCATAGTTGAATCGCTCGGAACTCTCAACACAGACGAGTTCGAGGAACAGGGCTACAGCCGTATCGCGGGCAGCTCCTACTATACAGGTTATCAGATGAGCTCCGCGTATTACCTGCGCAGCACAAAGGCGGACGCTTACTCCGACACGGACGGCAACTTATATGTCGTTATGAACGGTAAGGCTTATTCCTTCTCACAGGACAATACGGTTACCGTAAACGACAAGGAGCTTGTTTTCTTTGAGAGCTCGGACAAGGCCGTTTCGGAGCTTACGGATGTTATGGAAAACATATCTTATTATTCGTATACATATGACGGAAAGAACTTCGTTAATGTAGAGGACGTTCCTCCGACAGAGCCTGCTCCCGAAACCGAGCCCGTAACGGAGACAGGCGGCGCTACCGAAACGGTTAAAGAAACAGAAACGGTTACGGAAACAAATAAAGAAACCGAAACAGAAACAGAGACAGAAACCGAGACCGAATCGGGTTCAGGTACTCTTCCGCATTCGGATTACGGTCTCTGGGTCGCGGGCGTTCCCGTAAACAGCGGCAACGCCGACAATATCACAGGCAGCGGCATCAGCGGTAAAGCGTCGTACGACCCCGCTTCAAACACGCTCACGCTAACAGACGCCGCGATTTCCGATTACTTTGCCGTAGGTTCGGCGGAGAACGACTATACTTATGTCGCGGGTATTTACTCGACCAATGATCTGAACGTCGTGCTCAACGGCAGAAATACGATCAGGCACAGCAGCGACAACAGCCCGACGTCGCGTATCGTATTCTACGGTATGATCCTCAGGGGCAAGAGCCTCACGCTTTCGGGCGGCACACTCCTTACCGACGGTATTCTCTGCGGTAAGGTTACGATAGCGGAGGACGCGGTCGTCGACTCTGAGTACAGCGTTGAGTCGTCCTCGATGTCCAACACCGTAAACGCGTCGCTTCTTGTCGTAAACGGAACTCTCAGGGCTAAAACCTCCGCGACTATCCGCGAATATCCCACAGTCGACGCTTACGACATCACGGTCGGTAAGAACGGCGTTATCGAAATCGACAAATCTGTCGATACGGGCGTTTTCATTTCGATCAACGGCTGGGTAGCAAGGCCCGCCGCGGCTATTAATCTCGGCGGCACTATGACCGTCAACGGTGCGGTCAACGTGAAGTCCGACGCTCTCGCTCCCGCGAGCACATCCTCGGGCAAAGCCGTTAAAATCGGTTACGGCATTTACGCGGCAAACGAGAACGCTTCCGTAATCGTAAACAACACGTGCAGCCTCGTTTCTCAGGGCAACAGAAACGCCTTCGGCGGCGGTCTCGCCGTAGCTCTCGCGGGCGATAATTTTGAAATCAAGGGAGGCAGCAGCGCGGAGAGCGCCGAGACAAAGACTCTCGATGACACTAAGTCCGACCTCTATGTTTCAATCAAGTCGCTCGGCACACCCGAAACCGAGACAGTCACCGACAAGCAGACCGAGACAGTCACCGACAAACAGACAGAAACAGCAACGGATCCCAAGGAGACCGAGACAGTCACCGACAAGCCGATAGAAACAGCAACCGATCCCAAGGAGACCGAAACTGTTACCGACAAACCGATTGAGACCGCAACCGATCCCAAGGAGACCGTCACCGATAAGCCGACAGAAACAGCAACCGATCCCGCCGAGACCGAACCCTCAAAGGTCGATATTTCCGAGTGGCTGGTCGAGGGTATAGTCGATATGGTATACACAGGCAAGGTGCTCAAGCAGGATAACATCCTCGTTTCAAATGACGGCGAGTACGCGGACTTTACCGTTAAGTACAAAAACAACGTCAAGGCAGGCACAGCGACAGTTACCATCAAGGGTATCGGCGATTACATCGGCGAAATCATCGCTTCATTCAAGATCCTTAAGGCTAAGAACCCCATGACCGTTAAGGTGAACTCAAAGACCGTAAAGGCTAAGACTCTTAAAAATAAAGCCGTTACTGTTAAAAAAGCGATCACGGTAAAGAAGAGTCAGGGCGCGGTAAGCTATAAGGCTGTAAAGAATAGCGCCTCCAAGGGAGTTTCGATCACTAAGAAGGGTGTAATCAAAATCAAGAAGGGCGTTTATTCCAAGAAATCCACCCTGAAAATCACAGTAAAAGTAACCGCAAAGGGTAACGGCAACTACAAGATGCTGACCAAGAAGGTTACTGTTAAAATTAAAGTTAAATAACGCCGCCTCTAAGGCGCGCGGAAAAGGGGAAGGCTCAAAACAAACGAGCCTTCCCCTTGAT
>JAHLBL010000077.1 GCA_020625635.1 bacterium | reverse complement strand
TAGAAAAATCGGTCGGGGAAACAACAACGGTTCCCGACCGATTATTTATGCGCTCGCTAATTATTCTTCGCTGATTTTAAGTCCCAGAACGTCGAGGCTTTCGTCGTCGACGGTCGAGGGGCACTGGCTCATAAGCTCGGAGGCGTTCTGAACCTTGGGGAACGCGGTGACGTCGCGCAGGCTGTCAGCCTTGCAGAGCAGCATCGTCACGCGGTCAAGACCGATTCCCATTCCGCCGTGAGGCGGAGCGCCGTACTTATACGCTTCTACAAGGAAGCCGAACTTAGCCTCGATCTCCTCGTCAGTCATCTTCAGCGCGCGGAACATCTTCTGCTGGAGCTCGTAGTCCGTGATACGGATCGATCCCGAGCTGAGCTCCGTGCCGTTGAGGGTGAGGTCGTAAGCCTTCGCTATTACCTTGCCCTTGTCGGTGTCGAGGTATTGCAGGCAATCCTCGCGGGGCATCGTGAACGGATGGTGCATAGCGATCCACTCGCCGCTCTCCTCGTCGAACTCGAAGAACGGGAAGTCCACGATCCAGACAAAACGGAACTCGTCGGGGATAATGTCGAGACGCTTGGCGACAACAAGTCTCAGCGCGCCGAGCACAGGCAGCGTAACGCTGTTCTTATCCGCAACGATCAGTACAACGTCGCCCTTCTCCGCGCCTACTGCCGAGAGGATCTCAGCGAGCTCGCCCTCATTCATAAACTTCTTGAACGAGCAGGCGGGCTCGTCGTCTACCCAGCGGACAAACGCGAGTCCCTTGGCGCCGATTCCGCGCACGTACTCGGTGAGCTTGTCGATCTCCTTGCGGGTATAGACCTTCGCCGCGTCCTTCGCGACGATACAGCGGACGGAGCCGCCGTCCTTAACAGCGCCGCTGAACACACCGAAATCGCTGTCCTTAACAAGGTCGCTGATGTCCTGAAGCTTCATACCGAAGCGGACGTCGGGCTTGTCGGAGCCGTAGTTGTTCATCGCGTCGGCGTAGCTCATCTTCTCGAACGGAGTTTTTAACTCCTGACCGAGAACCTCGCTGAACAGGCGCTTGAACAGTCCCTCGTTGATTTCCATAATCTCGTCCTGGTCGGCGAAGGAAAGCTCCATATCGATCTGTGTGAACTCGGGCTGACGGTCGGCGCGGAGATCCTCGTCGCGGAAGCAGCGCGCGAGCTGAATATAGCGGTCAAAGCCCGAAAGCATAAGAAGCTGCTTATAAATCTGGGGCGACTGGGGAAGCGCGTAGAACTTGCCCTTATGAATACGCGACGGCACGAGGTAGTCGCGCGCGCCCTCGGGGGTTGATTTGATCATCATCGGGGTTTCGATCTCAATAAAATTGTTCTCGTAGAAATAGTCGCGCGTCACCTTGGCGATTTTGCTGCGGAGAATGAGGTTCTCCTGAAGCGGACGGCGTCTGAGGTCGAGATAACGGTGCTTAAGACGAAGCTCCTCGCCCGTCTTGGTGTCGTCGACGATCTCGAACGGAGGAGTCTGAGCCTTTGAGAGAACGCGGAGCTCCTCAACCTGAATCTCGATATCGCCCGTAGGGATCTTGTCGGTCTTGGCGCTTCTCTCGGCGACCTTGCCTCTCACACCGAGAACGAACTCGCTGCGGCAGGAAGCCGCCTTCTCAAACACCGACTTCTCGGTAGCGTCGCTGAACGCGAGCTGCACGATGCCCGTACGGTCGCGCAAATCTATAAAAATAAGCTGTCCGAGGTCGCGCTGACGCTGAACCCAGCCGAAGAGCGTGACCTCCCTGCCGACGTCTCCGATACGGAGCTCGCCGCACATATTTGTCCTTTTAAGTCCTGTCATAAATTCTGCCATAAAATTACCTCCGTTTACCCCTCGAAACTCGCGGAAAGCTGGAGAGACGCGAAGTTCTCCGCGAAGCTTTCGTCGAGCGCGAGCTCGGTCTGCTCGCCCGTCGTCATATTCTTTACCTTCGCCCTGTTCTCCTCAAGCTCGTTGTCGCCGAGCACGAGGCTGAAGCGCGCGCCTATCTTATCGGCGTACTTCATCTGGGCGCGCAGTCCGCGTCCGACAACGTCGCCCTCAGCCGAAAGTCCGCAGGAGCGAACCTGAGCGATAAGCTCGAACGCCTTTACCTGAGCGGCGTCGCCGAGTCCCGCGATATAAAGCGCGCAGGGCTCGGGAGCGGGGATCTCAATCCCCTGATTCTCCATCACCATCAGCAGACGCTCGATACCCATAGCGTAGCCGAGCGAGGGCAGGTGCTGACCGCCGAGCTGTTCGATAAGACCGTCGTAGCGTCCGCCGCCGCAGATCGTTCCCTGACTTCCGATAGCGTCGGAAACGAACTCGAACACCGTCTTGGTGTAGTAGTCAAGTCCGCGGACGATCGTGGGGTTGACCTTGTATTCAATTCCCGCGACTGCGAGATATTTTTTGACCTGTTCAAAATGAGCCTCGCACTCTTCGCAGAGGAAGTCGAGAATACTCGGAGCTCCCTGCGCGATCTCGTGACAGGAGGGAACCTTGCAGTCGATAAGACGCATGGGGTTCTTCTCAAGCCTGTTGAGGCAGTTGCCGCAGAGCTTGTCCCTGTGAGCGCCGAAGTACTCCTTAAGAGCGGCGTTGAACTTGGGACGGCATTCGGGACAGCCGATCGAGTTGATCTCGAGGTGGAGCTTCTCGATACCGAGACGCCTGAAAATAGAGTCCGCGAGCGAGATGACCTCGGCGTCGGCTACGGGAGAGGACGTGCCGTACTCCTCAACGCCGAACTGGTGGAACTCCCTGAGCCTGCCCGCCTGCGGCTTCTCGTAGCGGTAGCAGGAGGTAAGATAATAAGCCTTTATCGGCAGACCTTCGTTGGCAAGCGAGTGCTCGAGCAGCGCTCTTGCCGCGCCCGCGGTTCCCTCGGGACGGAGCGTAACGCTCTCGCCGCCCTTTGTATCGAAGGTGTACATTTCCTTCTGGACAACGTCGGTCGTGTCGCCGACGCCGCGAGCGAACAGCTCGGTGTGCTCAAAAACGGGCGTGCGGATCTCCTTGAACCCGAAGCAGCGCGCCTCCTCGCGCATTATCCGCTCGACGAACTGCCAGCGGTAGCTCTGCTTTGGCAGTACGTCCTCGGTGCCTTTGATTTTCTTAGTGATTACAGCCATAAATTACTCCTCATAACATAACTATTGGGCGACAGAAGCCGCCCAACCGTAATGAATTTTAACACAAAATTACTTAATGATGTTTCTCCAGTCGAGGTCTCCGCGCTCAAGTCCGTGGATAAGGACCTCGGCGGTCGCGATATTGGTGGCAACGGGAATATTATGCATATCGCAGAGTCTGAGCAGGTTGATGTCGCTGGGCTCGTTGGGCTTGGGATTGAGCGGATCACGGAAGAACAGGAGCATATCTATCTCATTCCACGCGATACGCGCGGCGATCTGCTGGTCGCCGCCCTGAGAACCCGCGAGAAAGCCCGTGACTTTAAGCCCCGTAGCCTCCGAGACGATCTTGCCCGTAGTGCCCGTGGCGCACAGGTTGTTTCTGCTGAGAATTCCGCAGTATGCTATACAGAATTGAATCATAAGTTCCTTTTTCTCATCATGTGCGATAAGCGCAATATTCATAAACGTAACCTCCGTTTCATCCCTTGAACGCGAGCGGGACACGCTCACCCTCTAATCTTCTTGCTATACAATCGAAAACCGTTGACGACGGACACCAGTTGAGCCCAGCGCAGCCGTTCTGCATAATCGAGGACAGCCTCATATCGTTGGGAACCAGTCCCGCAAGTCTGGTACAGCCTGCGTCGATGACCTCGTCGAGGTCTCTGTAGCAGCCGAGCAACTCAAACTGCTGTCTGTCAAATCGGTTGATAATCATCTGAATGTCGCTTTTGTCGAGCTCGAGCAGCCTGCGGCGGATCTTCAGCGCGCCGCGAAGCCCCGTAGGCTCGGCGTTAGTGACTATAATCGCTCTGTCGGCGGGAGCCGCGGCTGTCGAAAAGCCCGAGCCTAAACCCGCGGGCGAGTCGATTATAACGTAGTCGTAGTTGTCGCGCAGCTCACTCACAAGCTGGCAGAACACCGAGGGACTGATTTCGTTATCGGTGTCGAACGGAGCCGCCATAAGATAAAGCCCGTCCATATTCCTGCTGCGGTAAACCGCGTCGGCAGGCTTGCAGTTCCCGCTCACCGCGTCGGAGCAGTCGAAAAGGATCTCCTCCTCTACGTCGAGCATTATGTCGAGTCCGCGCATACCGCAGTCGCAGTCGATGAGCAACACGCGCTTGTTCTGTTTTACAAGTGCGACCGCAAGTCCTACACAGACGGTCGATTTACCCGTACCGCCTTTACCCGAAGCCGCGACAATTACATTGTTCATAACACTACCTCGAATACATAATACCACATTTAGCGCCAAAGAGCAACAGCAAGAGCAGGATTTTTATTCACAAATTTAGCGTGAAAATATTAGGCAAAATGCCAAAAAACCGATATATTTACAGGTCAAAGTTTTAATACTATTTTCAAAAAGCAGCGAGCTGCCCGTTGCGCGCGGACAGCTCAATAGGTTCAGGCGTTGCCTTTATTTTCTTTTTCGAGCTCTTCCCTGCCTACGGCGAGCATGAGCTTGATACGGTTTTCCTGGTTTACCTTCGGAGCGCCCGGGTCGTAATCTATCGTTACGATATTCGCCTTCGGGTTGAGCTCCTTTATACGGCGCACCGCGCCCTTGCCGTTGATATGGTTCGGCAGACATCCGAACGGCTGTGTGCAGACGATGTTCTCATAGCCCGACTCGGCGAGCTCGAGCATCTCAGCGGTGAGCAGCCAGCCCTCGCCCATCTTTGAGCCGTAGCCGATGACGGGCTTTACAAGCTTCTTGATATGGGAATACTTTCCGGGAGGCGTGAAGCCGTATTTAGACGTGTACTTGATGATCATAGCCTCGAGCTTGACGAGGTAATTGAAGAGAACCGTGCAGACGCGGTACTTAGCCATACTTCCGCCGTAGAGCTTTATATCCTCAATACGGTTGTCGACCTTGAAGAGAGCGAAGCCCATAATGCCCGGGAGGTTTACCTCACAGCCCTGGTCGGCAAGGAACTGCTCGAGGTCGTTGTTGCCGAGACGCGCGTACTTTACGTAAATCTCGCCGACGACTCCGACCTTGACCTTCGGAACACGGTTGACCTTTATTTTTGAGAAGCTCTCGGCGATTTTATCGAGGTGTTCGCCGATCTCCTTCGGGCGGTAGCTCTCGCCCTTCGCGAACTCGTCGGTGAGCTGCTTTATCCACTTCTGAACGAGAGCCTCGCTCTCGCCCTCGTTTACCTCGTAGGGCTTGGTCTGGTTCCTCAGCAGCATAAGCGCGTCGCCGTAGACAAGTCCCGCGGCAAAACGGCGGATAAGCGGAATAGTGAGGTGGAAGCCGGGGTTCTTCTCCATACCCATCGACAGCGAGATAACTGGAACCTGAGGGAAGCCCGCCTTCTTCAGCGCCTTGCGCAGCAGGAAAATATAGTTGCTCGCGCGGCAGCCGCCGCCCGTCTGGGTAATCATAAGAGCGGTTTTGTTTACGTCGTACTTGCCCGACTGCAGAGCGTGGATGAGCTGTCCGATTACGAGCAGAGCGGGATAGCAGGTGTCGTTATGGACGTACTTCAGTCCTGTCTGGGCGATCTCGGGACCTGTCGTATCGACGAGCTCGAGGTCGTAGCCCGAGTGGATAAATACGTTCTTGATGATGTTGAAGTGGATCGGAGCCATAGAGGGAGCGAGGATCTTGTAGGTTTCCTTCATCTCCTTAGTAAAGAGCAGGCGTCCGTTTTCGTCGTACTTTAATTCAGCCATAGGTATTACTCCCTTCCTATTGCGGAGAGCAGACTTCTTATTCTTATTTTGACGGCACCGAGGTTGGTGATCTCGTCAATCTTGATCTGGGTGTAAATCTTTCCGTTGCGCTCGAGGATCTCGCGGACCTCGTCGGTCGTGATAGCGTCAACTCCGCAGCCGAAGGAAACGAGCTGGACGAGCTGCATATCCTTTCGCGTGCTGACGTACTGAGCGGCGGCATAAAGGCGCGAGTGGTAAGTCCACTGGTTGAGCACGGCTGTGCGGAACTTAGGCACGCGCACGCTGACGATATCCTCGCTGACGACGGCTACGTCGAAGCCCGCGATGAGCTTGTCGATGCCGTGGTTGATTTCGGGGTCGATATGGTAGGGACGTCCCGAGAGAACGATGATCTCGCGTCCGTCGCGCTCAGCCTCGGTGATGATCTCGTCGCCGCGCTTTCTTAGCTTTGAGAAATACTCGTCGTACTCGGCGTAGGCAGCCTTCGCGGCAGCCTTTACCTCGCCGAGAGTAAGCGTCGGGAAGAAGCGCTGTAAATACTCAAAAGCCTTCTTCGGGAAGTCCTTCGGACGGTGGATGCCGAGGTAAGGCATAATGAAGTTGATATCACGGATACCCTTCATATTGTTCTTGATGACCTCGGGATAATAGGCGACTACGGGGCAGTTGTAGTTGTTGTCGCCCGCGCCTTCGTCGAAGTTATAGGACATACAGGGATAGAAAATATTCTTTATACCCTCGTCGAGAAGGTACTGGATATGACCGTGCATAAGCTTTGCGGGGAAGCAGACGGTGTCGCTGGGGATCGTCTGCTGACCTCTCTGGTAAAGCTTGCGGTTGGAGTAGGGCGAGTGAACGACACTGAAGCCGAGCTCGGTAAAGAACCTCCACCAGAACGGAAGGAGCTCGTACATATTAAGTCCCATCGGAAGTCCGATCGTGCCTCTCCTGCCCTCTTTCGGCTCGTAAGCCGAGAGCAGCTCGAGCTTATAGGCGAATATATCTCTGCCGTTGTCGGGAGCCTTCTTCGTGATCGGGCGCTCACAGCGGTTGCCCGCGATGAACTTTTTGCCGCCCGAGAAGGTGTTTATGGTGAGTCGGCAGTTGTTGTTGCAAAGTCCGCAGTTAGTGACCTTGATTTTATGCTCAAAGGCGTTGAGGTAGGCTTTGTCCGCGAGAGTGGACTTGACGCCGTCCCTGCCCCTTACCTTTTCCATCGAGTAGACAGCCGCGCCGTAAGCGCCCATAAGTCCCGCGATGTTGGAGCGTACGACCTCGACGCCCATCTCCTGCTCAAACGCGCGGAGCACGGCGTTGTTGAGGAATGTGCCGCCCTGAACTACGACCTTTCTGCCGAGCTCATCGGGAGAGGTCGCGCGGATAACCTTATACAGCGCGTTCTTTACGACGGAGAGCGACAGTCCCGCGGAGATATCCTCGATCGTCGCGCCGTCCTTCTGAGCCTGCTTTACCGAGGAATTCATAAACACGGTACAGCGCGAGCCGAGGTCAACGGGGTGCTTGGCGAAAATACCCTTTTCGGCGAATTCCTCGATCGAGTAGCCGAGGGCGTTCGCGAAGGTCTGGAGAAAGCTTCCGCAGCCCGAGGAGCAAGCCTCGTTGAGGAAGATGTTGTCGATCGCGCCGTTGTGGATCTTGAAGCACTTGAT
>JAHLBL010000076.1 GCA_020625635.1 bacterium | reverse complement strand
AAAGCCCAGTCTATACTGGACTTTTTCGACAAGCTGAAACGGCTGTCTTTCGACAGCCGTTTTCTTTTATGATGTAATCAGTCTTTCCAGACGACCTCGTCCTCGACGAAGCCTTTTTTCTTTTTGTGAGCGATGACGAGCTTTGCGATAAAGCCGCTGGCGAATACAAGTACCGATACTGCCCAGCCCGCGGCGATCTGTGCCCAGATGGGATAATCGGGGTTGTATGTGCCGCCGTTCTTTGCGAACAGAACATACATATTCCACGCGAGAAGCGCGGTGAGAAGCACGGGTGAAATAAACTTTATCGAAGAAGCGAACCACCAGTAGGGTGATTTAAAGCGCTTCGCGTTCTTGTTGACCTCAGCAAGAATCTTTCTGAGGTTGAACGTCCAGCCGATAGCTACGCACTCGAGGATACCGACTACGATAAGGTTGACACTGTTAGCCCAGTTGTCAACGATGTCGAGCCATGCAAGACCTGCCTGAGTGATGAACAGCAGGGAGATAAGTCCGCTGATAGCGCAAACCGCGATTGTGACGCTGCGGGGCTTAATGTGGAACTTATCAGCGATAGCAGCCGAAACGCCTTCAACGATAGAGAACGCGGAGTCGATTGCGAGAGTGATAAGCATAAGGTAGAAAATAGCGCCGAATACAGCGTTGAGCCAGCCTATGTCGGTGAGGTTGACGATAGCCTGCGGATATACAATAAACGCTGTGCCGATACCGCTTTCCGTCATGCTTCCGAGCATACCCGTTCCGCCCATTGTGGAGAACAGAACAACGCCCGAAAGAACGCTGATAGCCATATCGGAGAAGGCGATGATCATAGCGTCGGCAGCTACGTCGGCGTCGTTGCCGAGATATGAGCCGTAAGCGAACATAATAGCCATCATAATCGACAGACTGTAGAATACCTGTCCGACCGCGTCAACCCAGAGCGTCGGGTCTGAAAGCGCGGAAAAGTCGGGGATAAAGAACTTAGCGAGTCCTTCTCCCGCGCCGGGCATCGTGCAGCCCTTGATCGCCATGATAAGAAGCAGAACTACGGGAGCGAATACAGTAAATTTTACGACCTTGCCTACGGATTTCGCGCCGTTTCTTATACAGAAGAAGATCAGTCCCCACGCTATAAGCAGGCACACGAGAACTTCTCCCGGGATAAGCGAGCCTTCGACAAGACCTGTCGTCTGCGTCAGCTTTAAGAACAAGCTTCCCGCCTGAGCGTTGTCGCCCGTCATAGACGCGAATTGTCCTGCGTTCAGGAACATCAGGATAACCCACGCGAAAACGACCGAGTAATAGCAAACGATAACGAAAGCGTTTGATGTTGCCGCCCAGCCGACGGGCTCCCATTTTTTACCGATACCTCTCATAGACTCGATAGCGCCCTTGCGGAATTTTCTCGCAACGGATATCTCCATCATAAGAAGCGGGATTCCCATAACGACCAGCGCGAACAGGTAAACGAGCAGAAAAGCTCCGCCGCCGTGTTTGTTAGCGAGTCCGGGGAATCTCCAGGCGTTTCCCAAGCCGACTGCCGAACCGACAGCGGCAAGGATGAATGTGAAGCGTGAACTCCACATACTTCTTTTTTCCATTTTAAACTCTCCTCATTTTTGGGTGTTGCCCCTTGTTTTTTGCTGTTTGCGTGTGAATATAGCGCAAACCATACAATTATTCACATTATACCGTTACGATATGAAAAAATCAACATTTGTAACAGTATTTTCATTTATGTTGTGTTTTTTTATAACAAAACAGGGCTGTCGCTTGCGCGGCAGCCCGTGAACAGATTGTGTATTATACTCCAAAGAGCATTTCGCCGTAGGAGGGATAAGGCCAGAAATCGGACGCGGTCTCGGTTTCCATATCGTCGCCGATTGCGCGCAGCGACTGCATATCCGCGAATACGACGTCGTTATAGAAGTCGGCGTACGCCTGCATATCGCCGGTCAGCTCGCCCGCCTTGATAAGATCGTTCTCGAGCTCCGCTACCTTGTCGGAGAAGGAGACGAGCTTCTTGCTCAGACTTGTGATAAGAGCGGTCTCGAGCGTAGTCGGGATGTCCTCGGAGAGAGCCTTTTTCGCGAGAGCCGTATCGGTGAGCTCCTTTACATATGCGGTGACGGAGGGGATGATGTCCTTCTTCGCCATATCTATCATAGTGAGCGCTTCGATATTGATGAGCTTAGCGTAGTTCTCGAGGTCGACCTCGTATCTCGCTTCCATCTCCTGCTGTGAGAATACGTTGTTCTCGGTGAAGAGCTTTATGTTCTTCTTGTCGATGTAGTGCCTTACAGCCTTGGGAACGCTCTTGAAGTTGTGAAGTCCGCGGCGCTCAGCCTCGGCAACCCACTCGTCGGAGTAGTTATCGCCGTTGAAGATGATGCGGTCGTGGTCGTTGAAGGTCTTTTTGATAAGTCTCTTGACCGACTTTTCAAAGTCTTTTGCGTTCTCGAGATTGTCGGCGAATTCCTTAAGCTCCTGAGCAACTATGGTGTTGAGCACGATGTTGGGGCTCGCTACGTTTACGGAGGAGCCGAGCATACGGAACTCAAAGCGGTTGCCCGTAAAGGCGAACGGCGAGGTCCTGTTGCGGTCAGTGGTGTCCTTCTTGAGAGAGGGAAGAACCTCAACGCCGAGCTCCATCTTTTCCTTGCCCTCGCTCTCGTACTCGTCGCCAACCTCGATAGAGTGAACGACCTTGTCGAGATGATCACCGAGGAATACGGACACGATTGCTGGAGGAGCCTCGTTGGCTCCGAGACGGTGATCGTTGCCCGCGGACGCTACGGAGATCCTGAGCAGATCCTGATATTCGTCAACAGCCTTTACGATAGCGGCGAGGAAAAGCAGGAACTGAATGTTCTCCTCGGGTTTCTTGCCGGGTTTGAGAAGATTCTCGCCCGTGTTTGTCGAGAGCGACCAGTTGTTGTGCTTGCCCGAGCCGTTCACGCCCGCGAAGGGCTTTTCGTGGAGCAGGCAGACGAGGTTGAATTTCTCGGCTGTTTTCTTGAGCAGCTCCATCATAAGCTCGTTGTGGTCGACTGCCACGTTCGTTGTAGTGAATATGGGCGCTACCTCGTGCTGTGAGGGAGCAACCTCGTTGTGCTTGGTTTTTGCGAGGATTCCGTACGACCAGAGCTCCTTGTCGAGCTCCTTCATAAAATCGGAAACCCTTGTTTTGATTGAGCCGAAGTAATGGTCGTCAAGCTCCTGTCCCTTGGGCGCCTTTGCGCCGAAAAGAGTTCTGCCCGTGAATTTGAGGTCGGGACGCGCGTCGTATAAGTCCTTGTCGATAAGGAAGTATTCCTGCTCGGGACCTACGGTGGTGACGACGCGGTTTACGTCGGTTTTTCCGAACAGATGGAGGATCCTGACCGCTTCCTTGGAGATTCTCTCCATCGAGCGGAGCAGAGGAGTCTTTTTGTCGAGCACCTCGCCCGTGTATGAACAGAACGCCGTGGGGATGTAGAGCGTGCCGTCCTTAGCGAAGGCGGGGGAGGTGGGGTCCCATGCGGTGTAGCCTCTCGCCTCGAATGTGGCGCGGATACCGCCCGAGGGGAACGAGGACGCGTCGGGCTCACCCTTGATCAGCTCCTTGCCCGAGAAGGTCATTATAACCTTGCCGTCGGTGTCGGGAGTTATGAAGCTGTCGTGCTTACCAGCGGTAACGCCTGTCAGGGGCTGGAACCAGTGTGTGTAGTGAGTGCAGCCTTTTTCGATAGCCCACTCCTTCATCGCGTGCGCGACGGAGTTAGCGACGCTGTCGTCAAGCGTAGCGCCGTCGTGGATCGTCTTTTTAAGAGCCTTGTAGACGGGCTGGGGAAGTCTCTCCCTCATAACATCGTCGTTGAATACGTTGGAGCCGAAAATTTTTGGGACGTTTATCATTCTGATTACTCTCCTTAAAAAAGAAAAAACGCCGCGAGCCGAGGCTCACAGCGCCTTTGCCGTGTCATCGCTATACAGTATAAATGGTATCGGCGATTTTGTCAAGTGTTTTATTATATGCTTTCGCGCGCGGTTATGTGCAAATTTTTGTGCAAAATAAAATTTTTTATTATTCTATTATGCAATAACTTTCAGCCATAAATAGATTAAAATAATACGATGGAATAATGCGATGGTGAAATCAATGAAAAGAGCTTTAATTATTTCCAGAACCGAAAACGGTCTGGACGCAATTTCAGAGCTCGTCAAGGATGACTTTGACGATATTCACTGCACAACTTCCGTATCCGACGCCGAAAAGCTTATCGATCAGACGGATTTTGACCTTATACTTGTCAACGCTCCTCTCAGCGAGGAAAACGGTCTGGGCTTCTCCGCCCGCTGCGCTGACAATACAAAATCCTGCGTTGTGCTTTTAGTCGCTAAGGACAGGGCGATGGATGCGTTCGACCTTGTTGACAGCCACGGCGTTCTTGTAGTGAGCCGCCCGATTAACAAACGGCTGCTTCATAATTATCTTGTGTTTTCCCACAGCTTCAAGGAGCGTATGCTCTCCGCTCAGCGTGAGAACGAAAGGCTCAAAAACGAGCTTGAGGAAATAAAGGTAATCAACAGGGCGAAGCTGCTGCTTGTGCAGTGCCTCACTATGTCTGAGCAGCAGGCTCACCGCTACCTTGAAAAGCAGGCGATGAACCTTCGCACCAGTAAGCTCAATATCGCAAAGCAGGTCATAAGGACTTACGAGAACTGACCTGTCTCCTCTGCTCCGAGCCAGCCCACGGCGGCGGAGCGCAGAAGAATTACGTGGGCGGAAAGGCTATGAAAATATGAGTAAAACCGCGTACCTGATTTTGGAAAACGGCACTTATTTCGAGGGTAAAGCCTTCGGCGCCGAAAAAGAAACCACGGGAGAGCTTGTCTTTACCACAGCGATGACAGGCTATCTTGAGACACTTACCGACCCCAGCTATTACGGTCAGGTTGTTATTCAGACATTCCCTCTTATCGGTAACTACGGGGTAATTCCCTCCGATTTCGAGAGCAAGTCTCCCGCTCTTAAAGCCTATATTGTAAGAAACTGGTGCCAAGCTCCCAGCAACTTCCGTTGCGAGGGGGATCTTGACACTTTTTTAAAAAGTGCCGATATACCCGCTATGTACGACCTCGACACCCGCGCGCTGACGAGGATCGTGCGCGAGTACGGTGTTATGAACTGCAAGCTCACATATACGCTTGACAACCTCGAAAAGGATATTGAGGAGATCAAGCCCTATCGTGTGACCGAGGCGGTAAGCTCGACCTCGACCTCCGAGGTTATGCGCTTCTCCGCCGAGAATCCCGAGCGCAGCGTAGTGCTTATCGACTACGGCGCTAAGCACAATATCGGACGCGAGCTTGTAAAGCGCGGCTGCGACCTCACGGTCGTGCCCTATAACACAAGCGCCGAGGATATTTTAGCTATGAACCCTGACGGCATTATGCTCTCGAACGGTCCCGGAGACCCGCAGGAGAATACGGAGGCTATCGCAACGCTGAAGAAACTCTGCGAGAAAAAGATTCCGACCTTCGGTATCTGCCTCGGACATCAGCTCCTCGCGCTCTCTCAGGGAGCGAAGACCGAAAAGCTCCACTACGGTCACCGCGGCGCGAACCAGCCCGCGAAGGAGGTCGCGACCGACAGAGTTTACATAACCTCCCAGAACCACGGCTACGCGGTCATCAACGACTCCGTTCCCTCAAACGCCGAGGTTAGCTTCGTAAACGGCAACGACGGAACCTGCGAGGGTATCAACTATACCGATATGCCCGCCTTCTCCGTCCAGTTCCACCCCGAGGCGTGCGGCGGACCGAGAGATACAGCCTTCCTGTTCGACAGGTTTATCGGGATGATTGACGAGCATAAAAAGCAGTAAACGTCCCTTTGAAATTGGATATATAGTTTAAAAGTAGTAATTATAAAGGAATGATAATATGCCGCTGAAATCTGATATTAAAAGAGTAATGGTAATCGGTTCGGGACCTATCGTTATCGGACAGGCCGCCGAGTTTGACTACGCGGGCACACAGGCGTGCCGCGCGCTCAAGGAGGAGGGACTCGAGGTAATCCTCGTAAACTCAAACCCCGCTACCATTATGACGGACAACGCTATGGCGGATAAGGTCTATATTGAGCCGCTTACACTGGAAATCGTAAAAAGAATCATCATAAAGGAGCGTCCCGACTCCCTGCTCTCCACCCTCGGCGGACAGACAGGACTTACGCTCTCTATGCAGCTCGCTAAGGAAGGCTTCCTCGACAAGTACGGCGTTAAGCTCCTCGGAGCTGTGCCCGAGACTATCGACAAGGCTGAGGACAGACAGATGTTCAAGGACACCATGATCGAAATCGGTCAGCCTGTCATCCCCTCAGTCGTTGTAAATGACGTCGAGGCTGCCGTTGACTTCGCGAACGAAATCGGCTACCCCGTTATCGTCCGTCCCGCGTTCACGCTCGGCGGAACAGGCGGCGGTATCGTAAACAACGAGGAGGAGCTGCGCGAAATCACCTCCAACGGTCTCGAACTCTCTCCGATTACGCAGTGCCTTATCGAGAGATGTATCGCGGGCTGGAAGGAAATCGAGTTTGAGGTTATGCGCGACTCGCTCGGCAATGTGATCACCGTCTGCTCGATGGAGAACTTCGACCCCGTAGGCGTTCACACGGGCGACTCCATCGTAATCGCTCCCGCCGTAACTCTCGCGGACAAGGAGTATCAGATGCTCCGCTCCGCGGCTCTCGACATTATTTCCGCGCTCAAGGTAGAGGGCGGCTGTAACTGTCAGTTTGCGCTCAACCCCGAAAGCTTTGAGTACGCCGTTATTGAGGTCAACCCCCGTGTTTCCCGTTCCTCGGCACTCGCGTCAAAGGCTACGGGTTATCCTATAGCTAAGGTCGCGGCTAAAATCGCGATCGGCTACACTCTCAACGAAATCAAGAACGCCGTTACGGGTTCTACCTACGCCTGCTTCGAGCCCGCGCTCGACTACGTGGTTGTAAAGCTCCCGAAATGGCCTTTCGATAAATTTGTGTACGCCAAGCGTTCGCTCGGAACCCAGATGAAGGCTACGGGCGAGGTTATGGCTATTGCTCCGACCTTTGAGCAGGCTATGATGAAGGCTGTCAGAGGCGCGGAGATATCCCACGACACAATGGACGACGAGATGTTCGCCGAGATGACCGACGACGAAATCAGAGAGCGTCTGCACGTCTGCGACGATCTGCGTATGTTCTGTGTCTACGAGGCGCTTAAACGCGGCATTTCTGTCGACACCATTCACGAAATCACACTGATTGACGAGTGGTTCCTCGAGAAGCTTATCAACATCGCAAAGGTCGGCGAGGCTCTGAAGAAAAACGAGCTCACCGAACAGCTCTACAGAGAAGCCAAGAATATGGGCTTCCTCGACCGCACTATCGAGAAGTTCAGCGGTCAGAAGGTGGAGAATCCCCTCGTGCCCGTATTTAAGATGGTTGATACCTGCGCTGCCGAGTTCAACGCCGAGACGCCGTATTTCTACTCGACCTACGACAGCGAGAACGAGGCAGAGGAGTTTATAAAGGAAAGAAACAGCGACAAAAAGACAGTGATCGTATTCGGCTCAGGTCCTATCCGAATCGGTCAGGGTATCGAGTT
>JAHLBL010000075.1 GCA_020625635.1 bacterium | reverse complement strand
TAAGTCCTTCCCCTTTCAGGGGAAGCACTCCGAAGTTCAGTGTAAATCATATGTCAGCCCCATAAGCCATGCATTTTTATTCCGTCGTATACTCCGCAACCTTTCTGTAGAGAGCTTTATCGACCACAGCCTCGGTGCGGATCCCCTCGGCGGTGTACTCCTCGCTGAGGAGAGTACCCTTCTGTCTGATTTCGTTCTGCAAGCCCGCCGCGGTAAAGGGCAGCAGCAGACTTACCCTGCGCAGACTGACGGGAAGATTAGCCTCGATCCTTTCCAGAAGGCGGTCTATCCCCTGACCGTTCTTCGCGCTGATATGCACGACACGCTCGCTGTCGGGAGCGATGTCGAGCGCGGAAAGCCTGTCGCACTTGTTGAATACGGTTATCACGGGCGTATCGCCGCAGCCGAGCTCGCTGAGAAGATCCTCGGTGACCTTCATATGGACCTGAGCCTCGGGGGAGCTCGCGTCACAGACGTTGAGGATAACGTCCGACAGCGCCGCCTCCTCGAGAGTTGACTTGAACGCCTCCACGAGACCGTGAGGCAGCCGCCGCACAAGACCGACGGTATCAATCAGCATAACCGTAACTCCGCTTGGGAGCTTCAGCGCGCGCGAGGTCGGGTCGAGCGTGGCGAACAGCTTGTCCTGAGCCAGCACTCCCGCGTCGGTGAGGTAATTCATAAGCGTCGACTTTCCCGCGTTGGTGTAGCCGACGATAGCGACTGTTATCACGCCGTCCTTTTCCCTGCGCGTACGCAGTCGGCTGCGGTGGTTCTCGACGTCGCGCAGCTGCTCCTTAAGGGTTTCCATACGGCGGTGAATATGTCTGCGGTCGGTCTCGAGCTTCGTCTCACCCGGACCTCTCGTGCCGATTCCTCCGCCGAGCCTCGACAGCGCCACGCCCTTACCTGTAAGCCTCGGCAAAAGGTGCTTCAGCTGAGCGAGCTCGACCTGAAGCTTGCCCTCGCGCGAATTTGCCCTCAGCGCGAAAATATCGAGAATAAGAGTTGTGCGGTCGATCGTACGCACGTCGGTTTCAGCCTCGAGCGTCTTTATCTGCGTCGGGCTCAGCTCGCTGTCACAGACGATAAGGTCGATCTCCTGCGCCGAGCAGACGTCCTTTATCTCCGCGAGCTTTCCGCTGCCGACGAAGGTGGCTGTTTCGGGACGGTCGAGCTTCTGCACCACGGTCAGCACAGGCTCCGCGCCCGCGCTCTCGACAAGCTCGCACAGCTCGTCCATACTCGCCTGCGCGTCAAATTTCCCCGTATCCACCGATACAAGCAGCGTGCGTGGGATTTTTTCTTCCGTTTCTATCATATTTGGCATTGTATCACCTACTTTTTCTTGACGTACTAATTACTTTAGTAGTATAATATAGATTAAGAATTTTGTAAATACACGGGGTATCCGTAATGAAAGAAAATTATGATGTACTGATTATCGGCACAGGCGTAGCGGGACTTTACGCGGCGCTTCAGTTTGACGGGGACATAAGCGTCCTCGCGGTAAGCAAGCGTGAGTTCGAGCTCTCCAACTCGTCGCTCGCTCAGGGCGGAGTTGCGGCTGTGCTGGATAAAAACCACGACAACTACAGACTGCATATCGGCGACACGCTTATCGCGGGTAAATTCAAGAACAATCTCTCCGCCGTTGAAAAGCTCGTCAGCGAAGGTCCCGCGGACGTTATGCGCCTGAAGGAGATCGGAGCGCGGTTCGACACCGAGGAGAGCGGCGAGCTCTCAAAAACGCTCGAGGCGGGACACTCGCGCAACAGGATCGTCCACCACAAGGACAGCACGGGCAAGGAGATCGTCGACACGCTGCTGCGCGAGGTCGCGAAAAAGCCCGGCGTAGATATGCTCGACAACACCCTCGTCTATGAACTCGACAAAATCGAAAACGGTTTCTGCGCGGGAATGCTCAGAAACGGCGAGTGCATACAGGTTCGCGCGCGGTTCGTGCTAATAGCGACGGGCGGTATCGGCAGGATCTACCGCTACACCACCAACTCCGCTATCGCGACGGGCGACGGGATCGTACTGGCTCACCTTCTCGGAGCCGAGATACGCCATCTTTCGCGCATACAGTTCCACCCGACCGCCTTCGCGGCTGAGAACGAGAGAGAGCGCTTTCTTATCTCGGAGGCTGTACGCGGCGAAGGCGCTGTCTACCTCAACTGCAACGGCGAGCGCTTCGCGTTCAACTACGATCCGAGGGGCGAGCTCGCTCCCAGAGACGTTGTTTCCAACGCCGTAATCAGGGAATCCATCAGGACGAACAGCGAGAAGTTCTACCTCGACATAACCCATAAGGACCCCGAATTCATAAAGACGCGCTTCCCGATGATCTACAGCAAATGCCTTGAGGAAGGCATTGATATGACCAAGGACAGAATACCCGTATTCCCCTGCCAGCACTACCTTATGGGCGGTATCAACGTAGATACGAACGCTCAGACGAACGTCGACGGTCTTTACGCCGCGGGCGAGTGCTCTCACACGGGAGTTCACGGCGCCAACCGACTGGCGAGCAACTCGCTGCTCGAGGCGCTCGTATACTCGCGCACCGCCGCCGAACATATGATGTTCAGGCTCAGACGCGACGGACGGCGCGAGATCGGCAGCGCTCCCAAGCTCACGCCGAAGCACGGCAACAAGCTGCCCGTCGGTATCCGCACTAAAATCCGCGGGATCATGCAGGACACCTACTTCGTACTGCCGAAGCCCGAAAAATATCAGGAGAGCTACGCTCAGGTCGACGCTATCGTCAACGACCTCATAACGGGTAATTACGAAATCACTCCCGACTATATCGAGGCGAGGTCGATCGCCGTGACCGCGGGAATTATTCTTGACGAACTCAGGGAGGGAATCAACTTATGATGCTCAATAAATTTTACATAGACAGGCTGATTGAAAACGCGCTGCTCGAGGATATCAACTACATCGACGTCGCCACCGACTACCTTATCCCCGAAACTCAGGAGAACACGGCTCAGTTCATAGCGAAGGCTGACGGCGTTCTCTGCGGAATCGACGTCGCGCTCAGGGTTTTCGAGCTGATCCAGCCCGACTTCCGCGCCGAGGTGTTCAAGCGCGACGGCGACGTTCTCAGAAAGGGCGACGTTATCGCGAAAATCAGCGGCTATACAAGAACGCTGCTCAAGGGCGAGCGCACAGCTCTCAACCTAATCCAGCATATGAGCGGCGTTGCTACCGCGACTAACAAGGCGGTAAAAATCGTTGAGGGCACGGGCGCGGCTATCGCCGACACGCGCAAAACTCTCCCGGGGCTCCGTCCGATCGAGAAGTACGCCGTGACCGTAGGCGGAGGCAAGAACCACCGCTACAACCTCTCCGACTGCGCTATGCTTAAGGACAACCACGTCGACGCGGGCGGCGGTATCACAAACGCCGTAAACACCCTGCGCGAAAAGCTCGGTCACACCGTCAAGGTCGAGCTCGAGGTGCGCAGCCTCGACGAGCTGAGAGAGGCGCTGTCGGTCGACGTTGATATCATTATGCTCGATAATATGAGCTGTGAGATGATGAAGGAGGCTGTCGCTCTGACAAACGGCAGAGCAAAGCTCGAGGCGTCGGGCGGCATCACCGCCGAAACGCTCAGAGCCGTAGCCGAAACTGGCGTCGACATAATCTCGATGGGCGCAATTACCCACTCGGTAACGGCGTTCGATATCTCGCTCAAAATCGTAAAGGACTGATCCCGCTCAAATGAACGGTTTCTCTTGACTTTTACATAAAATAGTATTATTATTAATCATGTCACAGGGGTGCTTGCAAAAGCAGGCTGAGATTATACCCTTTACCTGATGCGGGTAATACCGACGCAGGGAGTTGAGGATAAACTGTATAATCGCCGACTCGATCCTGTGAGGGTTGAGTCGGTTTTTATTTTTACAAAAAGGAGTAATCATTATGAACGCAAGCGTAGCGATCCAGTCTCTTCCCGAGGCTAAAAACGACGACGAGCTTATCCGCGTTGTAGACGAGGTCATCGACTACATCAAATCGACAGGGCTCAACTACTATGTAGGTCCCTTTGAGACGGCTATTGAGGGCGATTACGACGAGCTTATGGACATCGTCAAGGAGTGCCAGCACATAGCCATAAAGGCGGGAGCTCCCTCGGTGACCGCTTATATCAAGGTCACCTACCGTCCCGAGGGCGAGGTGCTCACCATTGAAAAGAAAGTCACTAAACACCATCAGTAAGATCCTGATGCCGACAGCGGCTATACTGTTGCTGCTCGGAATCTGGCAGGCGGTCTGCACGTTCGGCGGTGTGCCTGCGTTTATGCTGCCGCCGCCCGCGAAGGTTGCGGAAACCCTCGTAAAAGAGTTCCCAACGCTCTGGGGACACGCAAGGATAACCCTCGTCGAGACCTTTATCGGGCTCGGGCTGGGCGTACTTATCGGCTTCCTTACGGCAGTGCTTATGGACCGCTTTCAGCCGCTGTACCACGCGTTTTATCCGCTTATCGTAATCAGCCAGACTATCCCGACGGTCGCTATCGCGCCGCTGCTCGTGCTCTGGTTCGGCTATGATATGCTGCCCAAGGTGCTGCTCATTATACTGATAACCTTCTTCCCCATCACGGTCAACCTCATAGCGGGCTACCGCTCCGCCGACAAGGACACAATCAATCTCATGCGCTCGATGGGCGCGGGCAGGCTCCAGATTTTCCGCCACGTCAAAATGCCGTGCGCGCTCGACAACTTCTTCTCCGCGCTGAAGATATCGGTCTCCTACGCTGTTGTCGGAGCCGTTATCGCGGAATGGCTGGGCGGCTTCAACGGTCTCGGAGTTTATATGACAAGGGTACGGAAATCATACTCGTTCAGCAAGATGTTCGCCGTTATTATTCTTATATCGGCGCTCAGCCTTATCCTCATTCTCGCGGTATCGCTGCTCCAGAAGAAGTGTATGCCGTGGAAGAAGAAGGGCGAACAACATAATTAACACAAGGAGTAATCACAATGAAAAGAAGAATCATCTCAATTTTACTTTGCGCCGCGATGCTTTCGGCAGCGCTGTTTGTCGCGGGCTGCTCACAGGACAACGGCGGTAAAACAAAAATAACCTTCGTTCTCGACTGGACGCCGAACACTAACCACACAGGTCTGTATGTTGCTCAGGAGAAAGGATATTTTGACGAAGCGGGCATTGAGCTCGAAATCGTTCAGCCCCCCGAGGACGGAGCCGAGGCGCTCGTAGGCTCGGGCAAGGCACAGTTCGGCGTATCGTTCCAGGATTCAATGATACCCGCCATTTCGGGCGAGGACGCTATGCCCGTCACCGCTGTAGCGGCTGTGGTACAGCACAATACCTCGGGAATCATCTCGCGCAAGGGCGAAGGAATCGACAAGCCCCGCGGACTTGAGGGCAAGAAGTACGCGACGTGGGATCTGCCCATCGAGAAGGCTACCCTGAAGCAGGTCGTCGAGGACGACGGCGGAAACTTCGACAAGGTCGAGCTCGTTCCCGAAACAGTCACCGACGAAGTGTCCACGCTTCAGGCTAAAAAGGTTGACGCTATCTGGGTATTCTACGGCTGGGCAGGCGTAGCGACAGAGGTCGCGGGACTCGAGACCGACTACTTCGCGTTTAAGGATATCAACGAGGTTTTCGACTACTACACGCCCGTTATCATCGGCAACACCGACTGGCTGAGCGAGAACGCGGATAAGGCAAAGGCTTTTCTGTCCGCAGTGTCGAAGGGCTACGAGTACGCCGTCGAGAACCCGAAGGAGGCTGCCGAGATCCTCTGCGGCGCAGTTCCCGAACTCGACAAGAAGCTCGTGACCGCCAGCCAGAAGTATATGTCTAAGGAGTACAAGGCTGAAGCGGAAAAGTGGGGCTACATCGACGCGAAACGCTGGAACGCGTTCTACAGCTGGATAAACGACAACAACCTCTCCGAGGCGAAGCTTGAGGAGAATCAGGGCTTCACAAACGATTACCTCGGATAATGGCTAAGCTCGAAATCAAAAACGTCGGCTTTTCATATGACGGGGAAACCGACGTACTCGATAACATCAACCTGTCGGTAGAGGCGGGCGAGCTCGTCTGTGTGCTCGGCACCAGCGGCTGCGGCAAGTCGACGCTGTTCAACATAATCTCGGGGCTGAACAAGCCCGACCGCGGAAGCGTATCGCTCGACGGAGAGGACATCACGGGCAAGGCGGGTAAAATCAGCTATATGCTCCAGAAGGATCTGCTCCTCCCCTACCGAACGATCGAGTTCAACGCCGCTCTGCCGCTGATCATCAAGGGCGAAAACAAGAAGTCCGCAATAAAAAAGGTTCAGCCGCTTTTCGGGCGGTTCGGGCTTGAGGGCACTCAGAAAAAGTACCCCGCCGAGCTTTCGGGCGGTATGCGCCAGAGAGCCGCTCTGCTGAGGACGTATATGTTCTCGGACAACGTTGCCCTGCTCGACGAGCCGTTCTCCGCGCTCGACACACTGACGCGCGGCGACATCCACCGCTGGTACATCTCGATGATGGAGGAAATCAACCTCACCACCATCTTTGTCACCCACGATATCGACGAGGCTATCCTGCTGTCGGACAGGATATGCATTATGAGAGGAAAACCGGGCACATTCACCGACGAGATCGTCATAGAGAAAAAGCGTCCGCGTCCCGCGGATTTCAACCTCACCGAGGAGTTCCTCGGCTACAAAAGGCTTATACTCGAAAAGCTCAGATAAACACTCATCACCGCCGCGGCTCAGCTTCCGCGGCGGTTTTTATTGCAGAGCCTGTATATTTCACTTGACATATACAGATAAAAAAATTATAATGTAATGGTGTGTAAAATAATCGAAAGGATTGTGTAATAAAATGGCAAAGAAAATTATGCTGACAGCCGAAGGACTTGCAAACCTTGAAAACGAACTCAAATATCTCAAGGGCGAAAAACGTAAGGAAATGGCTGAGAAAATCAAGCTCGCGCGCTCCTACGGCGACCTCTCGGAGAACAGCGAGTACGATGACGCTAAAAACGAACAGGCTATTATGGAAGCCCGTATCCGTGACATTGAAGCTACACTGAAGAATTACGAGCTCATCGACGAGTCCGACGAGAACGTCCAGCAGGTTCGTCTCTCCTCGAACGTTGAGGTCGAAATGCTCGCTACAAGCACAACCCGCAAATTCAAGATCGTCGGCGCTAACGAGATCAATCCCGCCGAGGGTAAAATCTCCGACGAGAGCCCCGTCGGCAGAGCGCTTATCGGTCACGCGGTAGGCGACGTCGTTGAGGCTGACACTCCCAGAGGCTCTGTAGCTCTCAAAATCCTTAACATTTCAAGATAAGCGGAGGTTTACAACATGGCAGACGAGAAAAAGCCTCAGATTCAGATTTCAAGCGATCCCGTAAAGGCTCGCTACGATAAACTCGAGATCCTCAAGGAAATGGGCAGAAACCCCTTTGAGGAGACCACATCCGACCGCGACACGACCTGCGGCGAGATAAGCGAGCGCTTTGACGAGCTCGAGAACAAGACCGTTTGCATCGCGGGACGCGTAATGTCCAAGCGCGGCAAGGGCAAGGTAACCTTCCTCGACGTTCACGACAAGAGCGGCAAGATGCAGGTTTTCGCCAAGCGCGACGACCTCGGCGAGGACGAGTACGC
>JAHLBL010000074.1 GCA_020625635.1 bacterium | reverse complement strand
AATGAGCGTTTTCCGACATTTTCACTTGACATTTACAACAAGTTTGATTTGCGAAGCAGTTGTATTTGTAGTATTTCTGAACGGAACTTAAAAAATCATCCAATAGAAAATTTCTCGACGACTGATGCATCGTTGGAAAAATTTCTATTGAATGATAGATGGTTAATAATTCAGTTTGTATAAAGAGAAATACATTAAATCATTATAATTATCCAAGATATGTTTTATAATTTAATATTGAAAACATGCAGCATTGATACAGAACGAAAAAACTTAATTAATTTGAACTATAAAACATATCATAATTCGATTATAGGTTTAATGTACGGTTGGTTCCCGTAATAACTACACTTCTGTTAAGTTGTAATTTGAACCGACTTTGCCTGTTTTTTACCTCTTTTTGAGTATGCTCTTGTTTATTACTCCCCTCAATTATACAAAATATTCATTTTGTATAATTTTCTGTATAAGAATTATAACCCCTTCCCGATGTGTTATTATTCTCTATGTAAGGAGGATTTACTATATGGCAGTTGATTTTATGATTGAAGCTCCGGATATAATTAAAAAATTTCTCGTATATATGAGCACTATAAAAAACCGCAGTAAGAAAACCGTTAACGAGTATTATATTGATTTGCGTACTTTTTTCAGGTTTTTAAATAAGTCCCGCGGCATAGTATCTGATTCCGTAGATTTTGAAGATATTAAAATTGATAATGTAGATGTCGATTTAGTAAAAACCGTTACTCTACGTGAGTCATACGAGTTTATGTATTATCTCAAAGAAACCCGCGGAAATAACGCTACCTCACGCGCTCGTAAAACTTCCTCCCTCAGACAGTTTTATAAGTATCTCGAACGTGAACATATTATCGAGACCAATCCCCTTAAGGATTTGGAAACACCTAAAGCAAAAAAATCGTTACCAAAATATCTTACATTAGAGCAGTCGGTTCAGCTTTTAGAAGCTGTTGAGGGCGACAATTATTACCGTGATTACTGCATACTCACTTTATTCTTAAACTGCGGTCTGCGTTTATCGGAGATGTGCGGTCTTAATTATACCGATATACGCTCGGATAATACAATGAGAGTTCTCGGTAAAGGTAATAAAGAACGCATTATTTATCTTAATAAAGCTTGTCTGAGAGCTATTAACAACTACCTTGAGGTCAGACCTACCGACGGATTAAAAGACCGTCACGCCCTGTTTATAAGCCGTAATCATAACAGGATGTCCCCTAAGACTGTTCAGGCGATGGTCTATAAATACCTTGAAAAAATCGGTTTGAATGCTCAGGGATATTCCTGTCATAAATTAAGACATACCGCCGCGACGCTTATGTATCAGACCGGTGAAGTTGATATACGCGTTCTGAAAGAAATTCTCGGTCACGAAAATCTCGGTACTACTGAGATTTATACTCATCTTTCCAATGATCAAATGAAACAGGCTGCTGAGAGTAATCCTCTTGGTAATATCAAAAATGAAAGGTAATCCCCTACCCTTTTATTTAAAAAAATGGCGTGTCCGTTGTTGGACACGCCGTTGTTGATTTAAAACTTGAACTCTGAAAAATCGAATGTCGCGAAATAATCGCTCGGGGTTTCGGCTCTTCTTATAAGCTGATGACTTCCGTCCTCTTTCAGAAGAACTTCCGCGCTTCTGAGCTTTCCGTTGTAATTATAACCCATGGAGAAGCCATGAGCACCCGCGTCATGTATATAGATAATGTCTCCCATTTCAATTTCAGGAAGCATTCTATCTATCGCGAATTTGTCGTTGTTTTCGCACAATCCGCCTGTAACGTCATACTTATGGTCGCAGGGTTCGTTTTCTTTTCCGAGTACCGTAATGTGATGATATGAACCGTACATTGCAGGTCTCATAAGGTTTGCGGCACACGCGTCAAGTCCGATATAATCCTTATAAATGTGCTTTTCGTGAATAGCTGTAGCGACCAGCGCACCGAAAGGAGCGAGCATATATCTGCCGAGCTCAGTAAAAATCGCAACATCCCCCATTCCGTTAGGAACGAGGATCTCCTCGAATTTTTTACGTACGCCATCGCCTATTACGGCAATATCATTCTTAGGTTCTTCGGGCTTATAGTCTACTCCCACGCCGCCTGAAAGATTGATGAACTTAATATGTACGCCTGTCTTTTTGCTCAGTCTGACAGCAAGGTTGAAAAGAATACCTGCAAGCTCGGGATAATATCCGTTGGATACGGTATTGGAAGCTAAGAACGCGTGAATACCAAACTCCTCTGCGCCAGCTTCTTTGAGCTCAATAAACGCTTTCTCCATCTGCTCCTCGGTCATTCCGTATTTTGAATCACCGGGAGTATCCATTACCTGAACCTTATCCTCGCTGTCCGCCATTGCGAAAACTCCGCCCGGGTTATAACGGCAACAGATAGTTTTTGGAACACCGCAGACTTTCTTTATAAACTCTACGTGCGTGTAGTCGTCGAGGTTGATATAAGCGCCCATATCGTACGCTTTTTTCATATCCTCTACAGGTGTTACGTTAGAGCTGAACATGATATCGTCGCCGCTGATTCCGCACGATTCGCAGAGCATAAGCTCAGTATATGAGGAACAATCCATTCCGCAGCCTTCTTCCTGAAGGACTTTCATAATAAACGGATTCGGAGTTGCTTTTACCGCAAAATACTCCTTGTAGCCCTTGTTCCAGCTGAATGCCTTATAAAGTGCTCTGGCGTTTTCTCTGATACCCTTTTCATCGTAAATATGAAAGGGTGTCGGAACATCTTTGATGATATCCTTCGCCTGCGTAAGTGTTAAAAAAGGTTTCTTCTCCATAAAATTCCATTACCTTTCTGCCCTTAGGCGTGTTTATTCTTCAGAATATACATATTCTTCAATTACTTCTTTTACATCGTTCAATCCGCTGCCGTCAACAGCCGAAAACGGTATCAGCTCAACTCCTTCGAACTCCTGCAACTCGTATATTACTTCATCAATACGCTTTTCGTATGCAGTTTTTTTAAGCTTGTCCTTCTTTGTAAGTACAATAACGAACGGAGCGTTAACATTATAAAGAAAGCGTATCATATCATAATCGTCTTTTGTCGGTTTGTGCCGAATATCGACGATCTGGATAATCAGCGCGATATTCCTTTCGGCTGAGAAGTATCCTTCAACAAGCTCAGCCCATCTCTGCTTCTCCGCTTTTGAAACCTTGGCGTATCCGTAACCCGGTAGATCCACAAGGCGGAAATCCTTGCCGTCATAAAAATTTATGGTGGCGGTTTTCCCGGGCTGAGAGCTGACGCGGGCGAGATTCTTTCTCTGCGTCAATTTATTTATAAGCGAGCTCTTCCCTACGTTCGAATGACCTGAGAATACGATCTCGGGCTTATCTGTTTCGGGAAGCTGAGCGAAAGTGCCCGCGGCAGTTTCAAATTGAACTTCATTAAAATTCATATGTCACCTTAATGTCTGATTACAGCTGAGTTCTGGGCGGATTTCTGAGGGAAAATAATGCTGTTCTCATCGTCCTTGATCACGATCGGCTCGACCGTAGCAGTAAGCAATACCTCGGTAAAGTTATCGACAGGAACAAAATTCAGTCCCGCTTTTACCGTGGGATCAACTTCTTCCAGATCATTTGTGTTTCCCTTTGGAATGTAAACAGTGTTGATTCCCGCTTTATAAGCAGCCATAGCCTTCTCCTTGAGACCGCCTATAGGCATTATTTTGCCTCTTAAGGTAATCTCGCCCGTCATCGCGATATCGCGCTTAACAGGTCTGAGGGACAACGCGGAAAATATCGAGGTTGCCATTGTGATACCCGCCGACGGTCCGTCCTTGGGAACAGCGCCCTGAGGAGCGTGAATGTGGATATCCTTTGTCTTATAGAAATCGGTGTCAACTCCGAGAATATTGCTGTGAGAACGGATACAGGTGATCGCTGCTTTCGCGCTTTCCTGCATAACGTCTCCGAGTGAGCCTGTGAGGATAACCTTTCCGTCACCGGGCATAACTGCCGTTTCGATCGGCAGAATGGTTCCGCCGACAGCAGTCCACGCGAGACCGTTTACATAACCTATCTGATCCTTGTCACAAAGCTCATCGTCCTGATATTTTCTGATTCCGAGGTAATCGGCAATATTCTTTGAAGTGAACTTTACCGACTTTTCTTCCTCGTTTACATATTTCAGCGCGAAAACTCGGATAGCGTGCGCTATTTCTCTTTCAAGCTTACGGACGCCCGCTTCACGCGTATAGTAATCTATTATCGAATATATACCTGACGGAGAGAATTTTACTTCCTTTGCAGTAAGTCCGTTAAGCTTAAGCTGCTTGGGAATCAGGTGCTTTTTAGCGATATTAAACTTTTCCTCTCTCGTGTAGCTGTCGATTTCTATAATTTCCATTCTGTCATAGAGCGGAGCTGGAATCGTAGAGGCGTCATTAGCTGTTGTGATAAAGAATACCTTTGAAAGATCAAACGGTATATCGAGATAATGGTCGACAAACTTGTTGTTTTGCTCGGCGTCGAGAACCTCGAGAAGAGCCGAGGACGGATCGCCCTTGTAATCGGAAGCGAGCTTATCAATCTCATCTAATATAAGTAGCGGATTGTTTGTACCCGCGGTCTTGATTGCGCTGATAATTCTGCCCGGCATTGAAGCAATATATGTACGTCTGTGACCTCTGATTTCCGCCTCGTCATGAACGCCACCTAAGGCGATTCTCGCGGATTTTCTACCGATAGCTTTTGCTACAGACTGAGCGATAGAGGTTTTACCTACACCCGGAGGACCTACGAGACAGATAATCTGTCCCTTAATATCGGGGTTCAGCTTACGCACCGCAAGCTGCTCGGCAATTCTCTTCTTGACCTTCTGTAAACCGTAGTGATTACGTTCAAGCTCCGCCGTGATATTCTTCAGATTGAGCTTGTCCTTTGTGGAAACATTCCAAGGTAAATCAATAACAGTGTCAAGATAAGCACGGATAACCGCAACCTCCTGAGAACCGTAAGGCATTTTCGCAAGCTTTTTGCATTCCTTTAACAGTGTCTTTTCGACGTCTTCTGCCAGATGCAGTTCTTTAATCTTCTTTGAGTATTCTTCTGCGTCAGAGGACGGGTTATCGTCCTCACCGAGTTCTGCGTCGATTACGTTCTTCTGCTCGCGCAGGAAGTATTCGCGCTGGCTTTTATCTATTCTTTCTCTCGCCTTTTCGCTTACCTCCTCTTCGATTCCGAGGATGTAAACCTCCTGATAAAGAATATCAAGCAGCGTCTCAAGACGCTTTACGGGGTCGAATATAGAGAGAATAGTCTGTTTATCATAATAATCTGTCAGAATATTGCCTGCGATTATATCTGCAAGCTCTCCGCCGTTTTTACAAATACCGATTTTGAACATAATATCTGTAGGCGGCTTGGGAACAAGATGAGAATATTCCTCGAAGAGCGATTTTACCGTTCTTGTAAGAGCTATTTCACGGGTGCTCTGGGAGCCTTCGTGCTCGGGCGCGGTCGTTACACGCGCGAACATACAGCGGTCATCACCGCTGAAATTCTCGATGATCGTAGCTCTCTCCTGTCCTTCGACGATAAGACGTGTAATATTGTCAGGCTGTTTCATGACCTGAACTATTTTAGCAACGACGCCTACGGAGTATAAATCCTCTCCTTTCGGGTCGCTGACGGATGGATTTTCCTGGGCAACGAGGAAAATAAGCTGATTCTCCTTCATTGCGATATCTATTGCTGTCTGTGACTTCTTTCTTCCAACGTCAAAATGCAGCAGGGTTTTGGGGAATACGACGAGCCCTCTCAGCGGGAGCACAGGAAGATTCAGAGTTCTTTTTTCTTTACTACTCATAATTATCTCCTTAAAATCCAAAAGCTGTAGTGCAAAATCATACAATTTCACAATACAGCAGATAGATCAAGAAACCTCTTCGGCTTCTAAAATGTTCGATTTAGAAATAAGGTTGGTTTTTGCGGACTTCCCCTTACGTCCTCTTTCAATAATCGGCTCGGCCTTTTTGTTAACTACATCTTCGGTAATTGTTATGGAAGTTATGGAGTTGTCGGACGGAACCTCAAACATTAAGTCGTTGAGAATACCTTCCATAATACCCCTGAGTCCTCTTGCGCCTGTCTTTTGTTCTTTCGCGATATTTGCGACAGCAACGAGAGCGTCATCTGTAAACTCTAAATCAACTCCGTCAAGTAAGAACAGCTTTTTATACTGCTTTACGAGAGAGTTCTTGGGTTCGGACAGAATTTTGACAAGCGCATCGGTATCAAGTCCGTTAAGTGCGGTAATAACGGGAACTCGACCTACAAGCTCAGGTATAATTCCGAATTTTACGAGGTCGTGAGCGACAACATCCTGCATCCAGCCTGTCTCATTAAGTGCGGCTTTTTCCTGAACATTGGCGCCGAAACCGACGATTGATGAACCTTTTCTCTTTTCCACGATTTTTTCAAGGCCGTCAAACGCGCCTCCGCAGATAAAGAGAATATCTTTTGTATTGATTTGTAAGAATTCCTGCTGGGGATGCTTGCGTCCACCTGTGGGAGGAACGTTCGCAACCGTGCCTTCAAGAATTTTTAATAATGCCTGTTGAACACCCTCACCGCTTACATCGCGGGTAATTGAGGGGTTTTCTGATTTTCTGGAAATTTTATCTATTTCATCGATATAGATGATACCGCGTTCTGCCTTTTCAATATCAAAGTCAGCAGCCTGAATAAGCTTGAGGAGAATGTTCTCGACATCCTCGCCTACATAGCCCGCTTCGGTTAAAGTTGTGGCGTCGGCAATTGCGAAAGGCACATCAAGCGCCTTAGCGAGTGTTTGAGCCAGAAGCGTCTTGCCGACGCCTGTAGGACCCAAGAGAAGCACGTTACTCTTTGCAAACTCCACATCGTTGTCACTGCTGAAAACTCTCTTGTAATGGTTGTATACCGCTACACTGAGAGTCTTTTTTGCAGCGTCCTGACCGATGACATATTCATCAAGAATCTCTTTTATTTCTACAGGCTTTAAAAGCTGGGGTATTTCGATGCTGTTGTCGGGCTTTGCGGTTTCTTCCATCCCGGTGGGAGCCATATAGTCGGACTCCTCCAGAATGCTCATACACAACTCAACACACTGATCGCAAATATATACGCCGTTACCCTTTACGAGCCTGCCGACAAATTCCTGCGGTTTGCCGCAAAATGAGCAATAAATATTGTCATCAACATTGTTAGGCATACGATTTCCTCACTTATCTTTTCTCAAAAACCTTATCGATTAAACCATATTCAAGCGCCTGCTGAGCGGTCATAAAGTTATCGCGGTTGGTATCCTTGGCGATAACATCAACAGGCTGTCCCGTATTCTGAGCCAGAATCTCATTGAGACGCTTTTTGATATCGAGAATATGCTGGGTGTGAATCTCCATATCTGTCGCCTGACCCTGAGCACCGCCCGAAGGCTGGTGAATCATTATATCAGAGTTAGGAAGGGCGTATCTCTTGCCCTTTGCGCCGGCAGCGAGCAGGAAAGCTCCCATACTTGCCGCCATACCCATACAGATAGTGCTGACATCACACTTAATGTAATTCATTGTATCATAAATTGCGAAGCCGTCGGTAACAGAGCCGCCCGGGCTGTTGATATAAAGGCTGATATCCTTTGTAGGATCCTGAGCCTCAAGATA
>JAHLBL010000073.1 GCA_020625635.1 bacterium | reverse complement strand
GACAAGGTTACGGGACTTATGCTCGGAGCCGACGACTATGTGACTAAGCCGTTCTCCCCCTCGGAGCTGCTGGCGAGAGTTGACTCACTGCACAGAAGAGTTTCGCTCGCTCAGGCTAACGCCGAAAACAACTTCAAGGAAGAGCTGCACTCGGGCGACTTTGTGCTCAATCTCAGAAACCGCGCGCTGCTCAAGAGAGGTCAGGTCATCGAGCTGACACAGGTCGAGTTCCAGATCATGGAATACTTTTTCTCCAATCCCGGGGAAACTCTCGACCGCACGGATATCCTCAGCCACGTCTGGGGCGACGCTTATGTCGGCGAGGAAAAGATAGTCGACGTAAACATCCGCCGACTCAGAATGAAGGTCGAGGACGAGCCATCCAACCCCAAGTACATCGTTACGGTCTGGGGACTCGGCTACAAATGGGACACAGGCAACTGATAACAGAAGGAGAGGAAACAGGGTTTGTTTAAGGGTATAACACGCCGATGGTTTTTCAGCACGATTCTTCTCATAGTCGTGATTGTTATTCTCTCTGTGGCAGGCCTCATTTACTCTACGGTTCAGCTGTTCAATACTGAGGTCGAACACACGCTGGAGAACGCGGCGTCGGAGCTTACGACTGTTTTTGAGGATTACAAGGCGGACAATTCGACCGCCTTTAATTCCGCGGCGCGTGAATATGTCGAGAACTTCCGTCACAAGAGCGAGATGGAGGTTATGGTAATCAACTCCACGGGACGCGTGGTGCTCACCTCCACGGGCTTTTCCTATGACGAGAGCGAGAATATGCCCGACATCTCGGAGTCGGCAGCTGAGGGAAGCTCGCTGTGGAAGGGCAGGCTCGGCTCGGGAGAGTCGGTGACGCTGTACACCCGCGTTATCACCAATCCCAACGGAATCGCCATAGGCGCGGTGAGATACGCGGTATCGACCGAGGAGACCGACAGGCGCATTCTCTTTCTGTGCGCGCTGTTCATCGCGGCGGGACTGTTCATCCTCTTTATAATAGTGCTGACGGGCACATTCTTTGTGCGCTCGATCGTCGCGCCCGTAAGGGAGCTCAGCGAGGCGGCTAACAAAATAGCTCACGGCGACTTCAGCACCAAAATAGAAAAACGCTACAACGACGAAATCGGAGACCTCTGCGACGCTATCACCGATATGGCGAAGGACCTCGAGGCGACCGAACAGATGAAAAACGACTTTATCTCGCGTGTTTCGCACGAGCTGAGAACTCCGCTGACGGCTATCAAGGGCTGGGCGGAGACGATGCAGCTCTCGGGCAAGAAGAAGCTCGACCGAAAGACCTTTGACAAGGGTATGGACGTCATCATCAAGGAGAGCGGAAGGCTCACGGGGATCGTTGAGGAGCTGCTTGACTTCTCGCGTATCCAGACGGGGCGTATGGTTCTGCTCAACGAGAAGCTCGACATCCTCGCGGAGCTCGACGAGGTCATATATATGCTCAGGGACAGAGCCGTCGGAGAGAACAAGCACCTGCTCTACGACGAGCCCGAGCAGCTTTTCCCGCCTGTTTACGGCGACCGCAACAGGCTCAAGCAGGTGTTTATCAACATAATCGACAACGCTCTCAAGTACACCCCCGAGGGAGGTATGGTGGCTGTTGAGGTCAAGTACAACGCCGACAGCGACCCCGACAATATGGCGATCATCGTGACCGACACGGGCTGCGGTATTTCCGCCGAGGACCTCCCGAAGGTCAAGGAGAAATTCTACAAGGCGAACCAGAAGGTCAACGGCTCGGGAATCGGACTTGCCGTAGCCGACGAGATCGTACAGCTCCACAAGGGACGGCTCGACATCGAGTCGGGCGTAGGCGTAGGCACTACGGTGACGATCACCCTGCCCGTGCTGAGCGAGAGCTGAATTGACAGAAGGTCATAAGACAGAAGGTATATGATGAGTAAGAAAACAGAGACGAAAAAAATAACCTCGATCGGCGGTTCCGCTCTGATCGAGGGCATAATGATGAGAGGTCCGAAAAAGACCACAGTCGCGGTGCGCACGGGCGAGGACAGCATCTACACCGAGGACGTGAAGATGAAGTTCCTCGGAGCTTCCGCGAAAATCTGGAAGCTGCCGTTCTTCCGCGGCGTAGCCGGACTTATAGACTCTATGCGCCTGAGCTACAAGTGCCTTATGCTCTCTGCTGACAAGGCGCTCGAGGCGGGCGAAATCGAGGAAGAGGAGCCCTCGAAGTTTGAAAAGTGGATCGACGAAAAGCTCGGCGACAAGTTTATGAAAATACTTATGGTATTTTCCTCGATACTCGGCGTTGGACTCGCGGTACTGCTCTTCTTCTTCCTGCCGACATGGCTGTTCCAGCTTCTGGGCTGGGCTGTTCCGAGCCTCGGCGAGGGTATCAGGAACAACAACCCCGACGTGCGCTTCTGGCAGAGTGTGGGCGAGGGAATTTTAAAGATCGTGATTTTCCTTTCCTACATCCTCGTTGTTTCACAGCTAAGCGATATGAAGCGCGTGTTTATGTATCACGGCGCGGAGCACAAGGCGATTTTCTGTTATGAAAACGACCTCGAGCTCACCGTCGCCAACGTCAAGGCGCAGAGACGCTTCCATCCCCGCTGCGGCACAAGCTTTATCCTGCTTATGCTCCTGCTGGGTATCGTGATCGGTCTGTTCATTCCGCCGTCACCGTTCGGCATCGGCTGGCTCAGACCTGTTATAAAGATCCTGCTTCTTCCGCTGACTACGGGTATCGGCTACGAGCTTATAAAGTTCTGCGGAAAGCACGACAACGTACTGACAAGAATAATCTCCGCTCCCGGTCTCTGGGCGCAGAGAATCACGACTAAGGAGCCCGACGAGAGTATGTGCGAGGTCGCTATAGAGGCAATCACCGCCGTTATTCCCGACGACGGCTCGGATATTGTAAAAAATGGCTGTTGTTAAAGGTTTGTACTTACAGGCAAAATCGGAATTTGATAAGGCAGGAATTGACGATCCTGCCTTTAATTCTATGTGCCTGATCGAAAAGGTTTTCGGCGTTGACCGCGCCGCGCTTATGGGCGCGCCGATCGCCGCCGACGATAATAAGGCTGTGGAGTTCATACGGCTGGTCGGGCGCAGGCTCAGCGGCGAGCCGCTCCAGTATCTGCTCGGCGAGTGGGAATTCTGCGGACACAGGCTGAAGGTCGGGCAGGGCGTGCTTATTCCCCGTGACGACACCGAGGTCCTGCTGCGCGACTGTCTTGAATTTCTGAAAGATAAAAAGGACGCTGTCGTAATCGACCTGTGCAGCGGCAGCGGCGCTCTCGCGATAGCTATTAAAAAGGAGACGGACGCGAACGTCTGCGCGGTTGAGAAATCCGCCGACGCTCTCCCCTACCTCTGCGAGAATATCTCGCTCAACAAAGCCGACATTTACGTGCTCGCGGACGACGTCACTCGCTGCTGCGATGAGTTTGAGGACGGGACGTTCGACCTCATTCTCTCAAATCCGCCCTACGTCAAAAGCGGCGAGATCGACACGCTCCAGAAGGAGATCTCCTTTGAGCCGAGGATGGCTCTCGACGGCGGAGCGGACGGTCTCGACTTCTACCGCAGCATAATCAGCCTGTGGAGCCCCAAGCTGCGCGCGGGCGGAATGCTCGCGTTCGAGCTCGGCGAGGGACAGTACGGCGATGTTAAGCCGCTTATGGAGGCGGCGGGCTTTTCGCTGATCGGCGGAAGCGAGGATTTAGGCGGAATAACGCGCACGATCCACGGAATCAAAGTACAATAAATCGTACTCTGCTCCAATTTCGAAAATTTGTTCTAAAAAATCGGCGTGATTTTGTTGATTTTTTGACTGCAATATTTTATAATTGACGATGTAAGAAAAACCACGCTTTTTTTGGGAATACGGAGGTAAATGAAAATGGCAGTAGACAAGGCAAAAGCGCTGGAAACAGCTCTCGGACAGATAGAAAAGCAGTTCGGCAAAGGCGCTGTAATGCGTCTCGGACAGAATCAGCATATGAACGTAGACCACATCTCGACAGGCTCGCTGTCGCTCGATATCGCGCTGGGGATCGGCGGACTTCCGAGGGGCAGGATCGTGGAGATTTACGGTCCCGAGTCCTCGGGTAAAACGACACTGTCCCTGCACTGTATCGCCGAGGGACAGAAGAACGGCGGCAACGTAGCGTTTATCGACGTTGAGCACGCGCTCGACCCGAACTACGCGCAGGCGCTGGGCGTCGACGTTGACTCGCTGCTCGTATCACAGCCCGACACGGGCGAGGACGCGCTCGAAATCGCCGAGGCTCTTATCCGAAGCGGCGCTATCGACGTTATCGTAATCGACTCCGTAGCGGCGCTCGTGCCCAAGGCGGAGATCGAGGGCGAGATGGGCGACAGCCACGTGGGACTTCACGCCAGACTTATGTCGCAGGCGCTCAGAAAGCTCGCGGGCGCTATCAACAAAAGCAACTGCGTAGCGATTTTCATTAACCAGCTGCGCGAGAAGGTCGGCGTAGTATACGGCAACCCCGAGGTCACCACGGGCGGACGCGCGCTGAAGTTCTATTCCTCCGTGCGCATCGACGTAAGGAGAGTTGAGACGCTTAAGCAGGGCGGCGAAATGATAGGAAACCGCACCAAGGCGAAGGTCGTAAAGAATAAGATCGCTCCCCCGTTCAAGGAGGCGGAGTTCGACATTATGTACGGTCAGGGAATCAGCCGCGTAGGCGAGCTCGTTGACCTTTCCGTAAAGGCGGACGTTATCCAGAAGGCTGGCGCGTGGTTCAGCTACAACGGCGAGCGTCTCGGACAGGGACGCGAGAACGTAAAGGAGCTGCTCACCAACAACACCGAGCTCGCTGAGAGGATCGAGAAGGATCTGTGGGACAATATCGACAAGCTCTCCCCAAAGAAGAAGGCTCCCGCAAAGCCGAAAACGACCGTAAAGCCCGTAGCTTCCGCTGAGCCCGAAAAGAAAACCAAGGGCGCGGACATCGACATTATCGTTGACGACTGATGACAGTTACCGACATTGTGCCGAAGCGCAAGCGGCTTTCGGCGCTTTACATAGACGGAGAGTTCGCCGTTAAGGTGGACACCGAAACGATCATCGCGAGCCCGATCTCCGTCGGGAGCGAGATCACCGACGAGCAGCTTAAGGAGCTGATAGACAGCTCCAACGAAAAGCGCGCCAAGGAAAAGGCGCTGTGGCTGCTCTCGTCACGCGACCACAGCAGCCGCGAGCTCACGGAGAAGATCCGCAGGACCTGCGACGGCGATTCAGCCGAGAAAGCGGTAAGGCGGATGGAGGAGCTCGGGCTTGTAAACGACGAAAAATTCGCGCGGCGTTACGCCGAGGAGCTTATCAACGTGAAGCACCTTTCGGCGCGCGGCGCGAAATACAAGCTCACGGAGAAGGGTATCGACAGGGAGCTTGCAGAGGAGATCCTCGAGGAGCTCGACCCCGACCCGCGTGAGCATATACAGATTTTAATAGAAGCTAAATACCTCCGCTCTCTTTCGGACGAAAAAGGTCGGAGGCGAACGGTCGCCGCCCTGCAGAGGATGGGTTACTCGTGGAGCGATATAAGCGCCGTGCTGGCTGAGTATGAGGATGAATATGGAGTATAAAATCGGAATCGTGTCGCTCGGATGCGCAAAAAATCAGGTCGACGCGGAGATGCTGCTCGCTAAGCTTAACGACGCGCATTTCAGAATAGTTGAGGACGTGGCGTTCTCGGACGCGGCGATAATAAACACCTGCGCCTTTATTGAGCCCGCAAAGCAGGAGAGCATCGAGGAGATCCTCGAGCTCGCGAAGCTGAAGGCGGAGGGAAAAATCAAGTGCCTTATCGTAACGGGCTGTCTCGCCGAAAGGTACAGAGAAGAGGTTATGAAACAGCTCCCCGAGGTTGACGCGTGCGTCGGTATCGGCGCCAACGACGAGATCGCCGACATTATCCGCGAGGCTCTGCTCGGCAAAAAGGTAGAGGCGTTTCCGCCGAAGGAGGAGCTTTCCCTCGAGGGAAAGCGTATCCAGAGCACGCCGCGCTATTACGCTTACCTTAAAATCGCCGAGGGCTGTGACAACCACTGCACCTACTGCGCGATCCCGATGATCCGCGGACGCTACCGCAGCCGCGCGATCGAGAAGCTGAAGGCGGAGGCTGAGTGGCTCGCCGACGGCGGAGTCCGCGAGCTGATAATAATAGCTCAGGACACCTCCTACTACGGCACCGACCTCTACGGAAAGCCCATGCTGCCCGAGCTGCTCAGAGAGCTGTGCAAGGTGGAAAAGCTTAAATGGATACGCGTGCTCTACTGTTATCCCGAGCGAATTACCGACGAGCTGATCGACGTGATCGCCGAGGAGGACAAAATTGTAAAATACCTCGATTTACCGCTGCAGCACTGCAACGGCGAGGTTTTAAAACGAATGAACCGCAAGGGCGACCGTGAATATCTCACCGCCCTGCTGAATAAAATCAGACAGAGAATACCCTCCGTTACTCTGCGCTCCACCCTTATCGCGGGCTTCCCGGGCGAGACGGAGGAGCAGTTTGAGGAGCTGTGCGAATTTGTAAGGGAAATGCGATTTGACCGTCTCGGGTGCTTCGCCTACTCTCAGGAGGAGGACACCCCCGCCGCGCGTCTTCCCGAACAGCTTGACGACGACGTAAAGCTCAGGCGCGCCGAGATCATCACCGATATCCAGCAGCGCATTATGGAGGAGCTCGCCGCCGAAAAAGAGGGCTCGGTGGTCGAGGTGCTCGTCGAGGGCTTCGACAAGTACGCCGAATGCTGCTTCGGCAGAACCGCCTCGGACTGTCCCGAGGTGGACGGCAACATCTTCTTTACCTGCGGCGAAAACCGCCCGCAGGAGGGCAGCTTCGTCAAAGTCAGAATAACCGACTGTCTGGGCATCGACCCCGTCGGTGAAATGGAAAAGGTCTGATACTAATGAATTTACCAAACAAACTGACAATTTTCAGGATACTTCTGTGTCCTGCAATGATAGCGGCTATGCTGATCGACTTCCCGATGCACTATCTCGTGTCGCTGGCGCTCTTCGGCGCGGCGAGCCTGACGGATATGTTCGACGGAAAAATCGCCCGCAAGCGCGGTCTTGTGACGAACTTCGGAAAGTTCAGCGACCCTCTCGCCGACAAGATCCTCGTGCTCTCGGCTCTGCTGTGCTTTGTGCAGAACGGGCTGTGCGACTGTGTTCTCGTGATCGTCGTGCTGCTGCGCGAGTTCGCCGTTATGTCCGTAAGGCTGATGGCCGCGAGCGAGGGCAAGGTCGTAGCCGCCAACATCTGGGGCAAGGTCAAGACCGTCTCCCAGATCGTCGCGATAATAGCCGTGTTCCTTATGCAGATAATCCTCGGCTTCTACAGCACGGAGACGCTCTCCGCCGCGTTCTTCATCGCGGGCGAGGCGCTGATGTGGATATCGACCGTGTTCTGCATAATCTCGGGCGTGATCTACCTTATCGGTAACAAGCAGTTTATAAGTATGGAATAACAAGGAGTAACAAAATGATTCTCTACAACACTCTCGGACAGAAAAAAATGGAATTCATCCCCCACACCGACGGCAAGGTCGCAATGTACACCTGCGGCCCGACGGTGTATCACTACGCGCATATCGGCAACCTGCGCACATACATTATGGAGGACGTGCTCGAAAAGTACCTGCGCTACGCCGGCTACGATGTAAAGCGCGTTATGAACATCACCGACGTCGGTCACCTCAC
>JAHLBL010000072.1 GCA_020625635.1 bacterium | reverse complement strand
GAAATTGTTATGTGCGACGAGATCGGCGCGGATGATATACCCTCGATCCTCGGCGCGGGGCTAAGCGGCGCGGCTGTCATAGCTACGGCACACTGCCGCGGAAAGGACGAATTCAGAAAAAAGGAAGGAATGATGAAATTGATAGAGAGCGGGATTTTTGAGTCGGTTGTATTCCTCGGTACCGATGAGCAAGTCGGACAGGTTCAGAGCGTCGTGTCGGCGGAGGCGCTCCGTGCTTAGATTGGTCGGCGCGCTGCTTATTATGACGGCGTGTACGGCGCTCGGTTTCTTTTTCGCGGGAAGGCTGAGAATGAGGAAGGAATATCTCGGCGCGTTGCTTATGCTCTCGGATTCGCTGAAAACGGAGATCCGCTACAGCAGAGACGATATTATGACGCTTATCCGCCGAAGCTCGCCGCGGCTGCTTAACGAGCTTGCGCCGAAAACCGACAATGCCGTCGAGTTCAGAACGCGGTTTTCAGACGGTGTTCCGAGGTCGTACAGCCTTACGCCCGAGGACAAGGCGCTGACCGACGAGCTCTTCTCTAAGCTCGGCACGACCGATGTAGAGGGGCAGATAAGTCATCTTGAGCTGTGCGGCGAAAAGCTGCGCAGCAGCTATAATAATTCTATAAAGGAAATAAAAACAAAGTCAAAGCTGTATAAGCTTTTGGGATTTTTCGCGGGAGCCGCCTTAGCCGTGACCGTGTTGTAGAAGGACTGAAAATATGGACGTTGATATGATATTCAAAATAGCGGCGATAGGAATAATCGTCGCTGTGCTCAACCAGCTTCTCGTGCGGAGCGGCAGAGAGGAGCAGGCGATGCTCACCACCCTCGCGGGGCTTATTGTGGTGCTCTCGATGCTAATTACCCAGATAAGTACGCTGTTCTCCACGATAAAAACGCTGTTCGGGTTGTAGTTATGAATATTATCGCGATTTCATTTATCGGACTTCTCAGCTCGCTTGTCGCGCTGTCGCTGCGCCGCCGCAACTCGGAGATTTCGTTTCTCGTAGCGCTCGCGGGGAGTGTAATGATCCTGCTTGCCGCCGTGATAAATATCAATTCGATCGTCGGTACGGTGAAAAGCCTTCTGGACGCCGCGTCTGTGAACTCTGTGTACATATCGATCCTGCTGAAGGCGGTCGCAATCTGCTTCCTTACGGAGTTCGCCTGCGACAGCTGTATTGACGCGGGACAGCGCGCGCTCGCGGGGAATATCGCGCTTGCGGGAAAGCTGCTCGTCCTCGTCAACTCCCTTCCGCTGTACAATGAGCTGCTCGGTGTTGTCGTGTCGCTGAACGGAGGCGCGAAATGAGCAGATTTGTTATTGCCGCGGCAGCCGTTTTGCTTTTGCTGACGATGTCGCTTACACAGGTAAAGGGCGCGACCTTCCGCGAAAACGCCGAGAGATACAACGCGGGAGCGCTTTATGACGAGCTGCCCGAGGAACAGAAAAACGCGCTCGGCAGCTTGGGCGTGAACGGCATAGATCCCGACGAGCTCGGCAGTCTGTCCTTCGATAAGATCCTCTCCTCACTCGGCAGCAGCGCTGTTGAAAATATGGCGGCACCGCTGAGGACGCTTGCCGCTATGCTCGCGGTCATGCTGCTGTACTCGCTGCTGTACGGGCTCAGGACTACCGCGGAGTCCTCTATGAGCGGCGCGCTGTCGCTGTGCACGACGCTGTGTGTGAGCTGTATCGCCGTTGTGCCGATGATTTCGATGATAGATTCCTCGTCGGCTGTGATCAAGACGATGGCGGACTTTATGCAGAGCTTTGTGCCAATCATTGCCGTGGTGATCGCGGCTTCGGGACATCCTGCGGGCGGTACGGCGTACTACGGCTTTACGATCGCGGCGAGCCAGATCGCGGTCAGGGTGTTCTCAGATTTTATTGTGCCGTTTCTCAGAATATTGCTGGCGGTCTCAATAACCTCGGCAGTCAGCACGGGGGTGAATCTCGGCGGTATCATAAGAAGCGTCTCGAAGTTTTCAAAGTGGATCCTCGGCTTCATTATGACGCTGTTCACTGCGATGCTGTCGTTCCGTCAGATTCTCGCCTCGGGTACAGACAAGCTCTCCGACAGGGCGGTCAGGTTCGCGCTGTCGGGTTCCGTTCCGATTGTCGGCTCGGCGCTTGCTGAGGCGTACAAGACGGTTCAGGGCTCGCTCGATGTGCTGAAATCGGGAATCGGAGTATTTGCCGTTATAGCGGTAGCTTGTGTCGCGGCTCCCGCGCTGATTTCGTGCCTGTGCTGGATGTTCTCGCTGTGGGCGGCAAAGTCCGCGGGGGAGCTTATGGGGCTAAAGGAGCCGTGCGCGCTGCTCGAGTCGGTTGAAGCTGTGGCAGGGATGTTCTTCGCGGTGATGCTGAGCTGCGCGTGTATGTTCGTAATCTCTGCCGCGCTTGTTCTGACGATAGGGGGCGGAGGATGAGCTCGGTTTATTCTCTGGCGACGGTTCTGTGTATCTGCGCTCTCGCGGCGTCGCTGATAAACTTCGTGTCCGCTCACGGTGTTACGAGAAAGCTGATGAATACCGTTATCGGCGTATTTGTCGCGGTATGTATGATAATGCCCGTAAAGACGCTTATCGGGGATTTTAAGCTCGATTATAACGTCGACGCTTCCGATATTGAAGCCTATTCCGCCGACGCCTATAACGACGCGGTGCTCGCGGAGACGAAATCAATGCTCGAAGCGCGCCTGCTCTCGCTTCTTGCGGAGCGCGGCGTTAAGCCGAGATCGGTTGAGGTGGAATTGAAAACAAAATCGGACGGAGGCGTATATATATCGGAAATCCGCATATACATTGTACAAAGCGACAGCGGTAAAGCGGGAAGGATCTCCGCTGCGGTGGAGGGCGAATTCGGCAGGAAGCCCGTAATAGAGGTAAACTGAATTGAAAATACAGGATTTAAAAAAGCTGATGCGCGACGGAAGGCTCGGCAAAATCATAATAATCTGCGGCTTGGTCGGAATTGCGCTGATATTCATATCGTCGTTCGGCTCGCTCAGCCCCGAAAAGTCGGAGCGGGAGAGCTTTTCCGCGGGACAGTACAAGAGCGATACTCAGAACGAGCTGTCCTCGGTGCTCTCACAGATCGAGGGAGTGGGGAAGGTTTCGGTCTTTCTCACGGTCGACAGCGCGGAGGTAAATGTCGGTTTTTCGGGCGGAGCCTCGTCGAAAAACGAATCGGTTCCCGCGGTTCAGGGCGTGCTTGTGGTGTGCGAGGGCGGCGACGACCCCGTCACGGTTGAACGTGTTATCAGCGCGGTAACAAGGTCGCTGAATATATCCTCGGCAAAGGTCTGTGTCAGCAAAATGAGCGGCTGACCATGCCGCGGACTCTTTATCAGCCCACGGTAAGGAGTGAATTTTATTGTGGGCGGAAAGGGAATGTAATACGATGAAACGATTTAAAACACAATTACTGGCGGCGGTTATGGTGCTCGCTCTCGGCGCGGCTGTGTATCTGAACTGGAGAATTGGCACGCCCGCCGAAACCTCAAAAACTCTCGGGGAGAGTAAGCTCGTCAACGCGACTGTCGCCACCGAGGAAACTCAGCCGCAGAAGAAGGAGTCGGACTCAAAGCAGAGCCTGCCCTCAAAGCAGCAGCGGCTTTTCTCGTCGGCAAAGACGGAGCGCGACCAGATCCAGGATAAGATAATCGACAATGCAGCCGAGACGATGAAGCTCGAGGGCGTGTCCGAGAACGATATGAACACGGCTCAGTCACAGGTCGCGGCTGTGATAAAGAGCTTCACTCTCCAGAACACCATTGAATCGACGCTGAAGTCGAAGGGCTTTTCGTCCTGCCTCTGCTACATAAACGACGACGGCTGTATCGTTACCGTGCCGAAGGCGGAGCTGAAAAAGCTCGGAACGATGATTGTGAAATCTACGGTTCAGTCCGTGGCATCGATCCCGTTCGATAAGATAACGATAGTGTCCGTGTAGCTTATTCTGCTATTTACATTCAGCTTGGTTTGTGGTATACTGACTGTGTATACTATTAGCAAAGTTGGGTTAATATGGAAAACAAACTTTCAAGATTCAAAGCAAGAGAACAGGGCTTCATTCTCATTTTTGAGAAGCTTTTCAACGACGAGCCCGTCGAGGAGATCATCAGCAACGCTGAGGAGAGCAGAGAGCTTGTTGTGGACGACTACGCGCTTGAGCTTGTCAACGGCGTAGAGAGGGAGAAGGAAACCCTCGACGCGCTGATTGAGAGCCATCTTAAAAAGGGCTGGACGCTCCGCAGAATCTCAAAGACGAGCCACGCTCTGCTTCGCCTCGCGCTTTATGAGATAAAATTTGTCGATGAAGTGCCCGACAGCGTTGCCGTTAACGAGGCTGTCGAGCTTGCTAAGAAATACACCGTTGACGACAGCAAATTCATCAACGGCGTGCTCGGCGCGATTATGAGGGAATGATGTATACTCTCGGCATCGACACCAGCAACTACACGACCTCTGTCGCGCTTTACGGCGACGACGGAGTAATACAGAGAAAAAAACTTTTGCCCGTGCGTTCGGGTGAGGTCGGACTACGTCAGAGCGACGCTGTTTTCCACCACACTCAGCAGCTTTATGGGCTTTACGGCGAGCTCCTGAGCGGGATTTCTCCGAATGAGATTTCCGCTGTGGGAGTTTCCTCGCGTCCCAGACCTGTCGACGGCTCGTATATGCCGTGCTTTACAGTCGGGCTATCGGCGGCTTCCATAATAGCCGAAACACTCAGAGTTCCGCTGTACTGTTTTTCACATCAGGAGGGGCATATCGCCGCCGCGATTTACAGCAGCAAAAAGCCCGAGCTTTTTGAGCAGCGGTTTATCGCCTTCCACGTCAGCGGAGGCACGACCGAGGCTGTGCTCGCTGCTCCCGAGGGTGACGGCTTCAGTCTCAGTCTTGTCGCTGAAACACTCGACCTCAATGCGGGACAGGCTGTGGACAGAGTGGGCGTAATGCTCGGTTTGGACTTTCCCTGCGGAAAAGAGCTCGAGAAGCTCGCGCTTCGCTATGACGGCGACGTTAAGGCGCGCCCGACACTCAAGGGCTGTAACTGTTGCCTCAGCGGACTGGAGAACCTCTGCCGTAAAATGTACGACAATAATTCCGAAAAAGAAAAAATAGCCTATTTTTGCCTTAAATATATCGAGGCGACTCTCGCGAAAATGGCAGAGAATCTCCTCGCGGAATACGGCGACCTTCCTCTGCTCTTCGCGGGTGGGGTGATGTCGAACTCAATCATCAGAAAGTCGATTCAGTCGCGCTTCGGCGCATTTTTCGCCGAGCCCGAGTTTTCGGCGGACAATGCAGCGGGTATCGCCTTACTTGCGCACAGAAAGCTGATATCGCGGTAATTTGAACAGGAAAAGAAAATGTATACACCCGAATTTACAAAACCGAGAATAATATCGGTGTCACAACTGAATTACTACGTAAAGTCACTGCTGGACAACGATATGAACCTCGTCAACGTGTTTGTGACAGGTGAAATCAGCAACCTCACCGACCACTACCGCAGCGGTCATATTTACTTCAGCCTGAAGGACAACAGCGCCGTTGTGCGCGCTGTGATGTTCGCGGGCAACGCCCGAAGCCTTCGCTTCAAGCCCGAGGAGGGAATGAAGGTGATCGCGCGCGGAAGAGTTTCGCTCTACGAGCAGACGGGTGGCTATCAGATCTACATCGAGGATATGCAGCCCGACGGGATCGGCGCGCTTACTCTCGCTTATGAACAGCTTAAAAAGAAGCTTGAAGCACAGGGGATTTTTTCGCAGGAGCACAAAAAGCCTATTCCTCAGTTCCCTAAAACCGTCGGCGTAATAACCTCGCCCACAGGCGCGGCTGTCCAGGATATCCGAAATATTATCACCCGCCGCTTTCCGTGCTGTGATATCGTGCTCGCGCCCGTGCTCGTACAGGGAGCGGGAGCTCCCGCTCAGCTTATCGACGCCGTCAACACCTTTAACGAGTACGACTGCGCCGATGTAATTATCATAGGCAGAGGCGGCGGCTCTATCGAGGACTTATGGGCGTTCAACGACGAGAATCTTGCCTACGCGATTTACGCTTCAAATATTCCCGTGATTTCCGCCGTCGGTCACGAAACCGACTTTACGATCTGCGATTTTGTATCCGATCTGCGCGCTCCGACACCCTCCGCGGCGGCTGAGCTTGCCGTTCCCGACCGACAGGAGCTTTTGGATTATTACCGCTCTCAGCAGCAGTATCTCGGATCGCTTATGGACGGAAGATTCTCCGCGGTGAACGCGCGGCTCTCGGAGTACAAGACGCGTTTGTTCAGGGTGTCGCCCGAGGCGCGTGTGACCGAGCTTGGCAGACAGCTCTCGGATTTTGAGCGCAGAGCCTCGGACGCGGCGCTGACTCTGCATCGGACAAGCTCCGAATCACTCGGCAAGCTCGCTTCAAAGCTGGAGGCGCTGAATCCGATTTCTGTTCTGAGCCGCGGTTACGCCGTTGCCGAGAAGAACGGCAAAATTGTTAATTCCATAAAAGAAATAAATGCAGATGACGTCCTCGACGTCACTTTAAAAGACGGAAAAATAAAAGCAAAGGTAATCTGAAATGTCATTTACTCATTTACATGTTCACAGCGAGTACAGCCTCCTCGACGGCGCGTGCAGGATAAAGAGCCTGCCGAAAGCCGCAAAGTCGATGGGGCAGACCGCTCTCGCGATAACGGACCACGGCGTTATGTACGGCGTTGTGGACTTTTACCGCGCGTGTAAAAAGGAAGGCATAAAGCCCGTCATAGGCTGTGAGGTCTATGTCGCGCCGCACTCCCGCTTCGACAAGAACGGGACGATCGACCGCGAAAACTATCATATGGTCCTGCTGTGCGAGAACAACACGGGCTATCATAACCTGATCAAGATGGTATCTCTCGGATTCACCGAGGGGTTTTACAATAAACCGAGAATAGACGATTCCTTGCTCGAAAAGTATCACGAAGGGCTGATATGCCTTTCGGCGTGTCTCGCGGGAGAAATCCCGCGGAAGCTCGCTGGCGGCAGCTACAGCGCCGCTGTTGAGAGAGCCCGCTATTATCAGCAGCTTTTCGGCAGGGATAATTACTTTATTGAGCTGCAGAACCACGGCTTAAAGGAGCAGCTTCGCATTAATCCCGACCTTATAAGACTTGCGCGTGAAATTGACGCGCCGCTTGTAGTTACGAACGATTCTCATTATATCAATAAATCAGACGCTCAGACTCACAGCATCCTCCTGTGCATCCAGACCAACAAGACCATCGAGGACGCGGACAGGATGGAGTTCGACAGCGACGAATTCTACCTCAAGAGCGAGCAGGAGATGCGCTCGCTTTTCCCCGACCTCCCCGAGGCGTTCGACAATACGCAGAAAATCGCCGACCGCTGTAACGTGGAGTTCGAGTTCGGCGTCCGCAAGCTCCCTCACTACGATTTGCCCGAGGGTGTAGACCACTACGCTTATTTCCGTGATGAGTGCTTCAAAGGTCTGTATCGGCACTACGGTGAAAACCCCGACAAAAGCCTCGTCGAAAGGCTGGAGTACGAGCTTTCCACCGTCAACCGAATGGGCTTTGTCGACTACTACCTTATCGTAAACGATTTCGTTCAGTTCGCTAAGCGCTCGGGTATTCCCGTCGGACCGGGCAGAGGCTCGGGCGCGGGTTCACTGTGCGCGTACTGTATCGGGATCACCGACGTTGATCCAATAAAATACGACCTGCTTTT
>JAHLBL010000071.1 GCA_020625635.1 bacterium | reverse complement strand
GTCATCATCAAGCGTGAACTTCTCGTCACCCTTTACGTTCTTTACATCCTCGAGATTAGTCTTGTCGTTAATTGTGTTGAGCTTTTCAGGATTTTTAATCCAGTCGCTGACAATAATTTTCTTCGGAGTACCGTCAGCGTTTGCTATTACATAAACAGTCTCGTTTTTTGTAAGCTCTCCGCTTTCTTTATCGGAGCTGTTGCCCGCGGTTGTAAGAGCAGAAGCCGTCTGGGACACATTGCCCGTACCTGCGGAATAAGCGGCAGCGGAAACTGTACCCGCAACCATCATCATACAAAGAATACCCGCGATTACCTTAGGCATATATCTTTTTGATTTCATTTCAATTACCTCCGTCTATTTCTTCTTCGGAAGGAATCCGATTGTTGTTTTAGCGATAACCTTATCAAACAGCATAAACATTGCAGGCAGGATAAGGATTACACAGAACATACTTATAATCGCGCCGCGTGCCATCAGCATACACAGCGAACCAATCATATCAACGTCGGAATAAATCGCGACACCTATCGTGGCTGCGAACAATCCCATCGCACTGACGATAACCGACGGAATCGAGGTATACAGCGCGGTCGTGACAGCTGTTCGTTTATCATTACCGAGCGAGCGTTCCTTTTTATATCGCGTCGTCATAAGTATCGCGTAGTCAACGGTCGCTCCGAGCTGAATCGTACTGATACATATTGGTGCGATAAACGGCAGCGAGTTGCCGAGATAATGCGGAAGACCGAGATTGATAAAAATTGAAAGCTCAATAACCGCAACCAGAATGAACGGGAGCGAAATGCTCTTTTCAACAAGCGCGATAATAAGGAAGATAGCGAAAATCGAAATAATATTTACTACTCTGAAGTCGACGCTCGTTACGTCAATCATATCATTAACGCACGAGGACTCACCGATAACCATACCCTTATCATCATACTTTTTAATGATTTCGGTCATATCGGCTATCTGCTGCTTAACTTCATCGGTAGCTGTCTTGTATTCCGAGTTAATCAGCATAAGCTCCCAGTCGTCGCTTTTAAGAACCTCGGTAACGGATTCGGGAATCATTTCCTCGGGAATCATAGGACCGACAAGGCTCTCAAGACTGAGGACGTATTTTACGCCCTTGACCTTTTTAAGCTCGTCTGTCATCTTATGGACATCCTTGGAGTCGAGGTGAGCGTCAAGAAGAACCATATGTGTCGTTCCGATACCGAATTTTTCCTCAAGCTTCGTATTGGCAATTATGTTATCCATATCCTTCGGAAGGCTCTGTGAGAAATTATAGTAAACCTCCGAGTTGGTCTTTGAATATCCGTAATAGAACGGAGCGACAAGAGCAAGGAAAAGAACAAGGAATACAGGGAAGATTTTTACGATACCGACTGCGATTTTCTTTGTGGACGGAATAAGCGACTTGTGCATTGTTTTTGTAAGTGGCTTGTCAAGCACAAGAATGAGCGCGGGAAGTGTCGTGATACATCCGAGTACACCGAGCAGAACACCCTTAGCCATTACAATACCGAGGTCGCGTCCGAGAGTGAAGCTCATAAAGCACAGAGCGATAAAACCCGCGATTGTTGTTATTGAACTTCCGACAACGGAACGGATGGTTTCTTTTATCGCTACCGCCATCGCCTCTTTGGTGTCGGGGTATTTTAATTTATGCTCCTGATAGCTGTGCCATAGGAATATTGAATAGTCCATCGTAACGGCAAGCTGTAATACCGCGGCAAGCGCCTTGGTAATATATGAAACCTCGCCGAGAAAATAGTTTGAACCGAGATTAAGTATAATGGAAATACCGATACTTGCCAGAAATACAAAAGGAATAATCCAGTTGTCGAGGAAAAGCATCATAGCGATAACCGCGAGCAGCACGGCAATAGCAACATATATAGGCTCTTCCCTTTCGGCAAGGTCACGCATATCCTTAACCATAGCGGACATACCCGATACGAAGCACTGCTTACCCGCGATGTCCTTAATTTCTCCGATAGCGTCCATTGTTTCGTCAGCCGACGTGGAGGTATCAAAGAAAATCGCCATCAAGGTGGCGTTATCTGTGTTGAAGGCGTCAAAAACCTTATCAGGCAGGATTTCCTTCGGGACTGAAAGGTCCGCAACATCATCATACCACAGAACAGTGTCTACATGGTCGACCTTCTTGATGTTTTCTTCCAGCTTTGCGATATCCTTATCATCCATATCCTCGATAATAAGGAAAGAGAAAGCACCTTTTCCGAAGTCCTCCATTAGATAATTCTGACCTTTGACGGTTTCGAGCTGTTCAGGGAGATAGTTCAGCATATCGTAATTTACTCTTGTGAACAGATAACCCAGAACAGCGGGAATCATTAGCGCAACAGCGATAATAAGGATAAGTACACGGTTTTTTACAACTGCTTTACCAAATTTCATTGTTACAATTTCCCTCCGTTTCTTATAATAATAAATTGATTATTTACATTAAAAATTATATATTCCATATCAGAAAAACTAAATAGGCAAACAGAATTCCGTGCCTAAAAATCGAGCACGGAAATTTTAATGTTTAAACACATATAATTCTATTTTAATTCGTCAGAAGATTTATTTTCAGCGCGTTTTATTGCGTTCTGCATAGAGCCGTCAAACAAATCACAAATACCCGCGAGCTTTGAGCGCAGGCTGTACTGCATACCCGAACCGAGCCAGTCAATTACAAAACCGACGAGCAGGCACTTATAGTACATAATAATAATCTCTCTGTACTCCTCCTCTACGTTATAACCCTCACAGGCATACGCTACATAATCGGCAACCGACTTATAGGAAATACGCTGGAGATATCTCTCGAACATCTCTCGGTTAGCGGAATTATAAAGATGATAAACGGCAGTTTTATTCTCAATAGCAAAGTCAACGGCAAAAAGAAGATGCTCATAAATAGACTTTAAGGAAGTGCCCTCCTGCATAATTCTCTCAGCCTCTTCAGTAAGAATAACCTCGATAAGCGCGGGAATATCGCTGAAATGATAGTAAAAAGAGTTTCTGTTGATTCCGCAATTCGCGGCAATATCCTTTACCGTAATCTTATTTACGGGCTTACGGTTAAGCAATTCAAGAAACGATTTCTTAATGGCTTGCTCTGTAAAATTCGCCATTCCGTAGCTTCCCCCTCTCGTTATCGTTATTATATTAACATATTTTTGTTGAAAATGCAACAATTACGGTATATCTTTTTATTAAAATTTGAAAAAAGAAAAGAAAATTGTCACAATTCACCGCATTATCTGTATGGACATTCCCTTCTCATTTTGATATTATATATAGTAATAAACAGATACTCGGAGGGTCGGTATGGGCAATTTCGGAAAGTTTTATCTCGACAAGGAAAAAGACATTATCGTAGAACTCGAAATGACAGACGACGGTCTGAAATACATTCTTCGCACGCCGAACCACGCGAAGGGCAACCTGATTACAAATCTGGCAAAGCTGTGTTCTCTTAAGCTTAGCAAAGGTCAGGACGGACTCAAGATAATTGAAGGAGATGTACCGTGCTACGTTGACGAGCGCAACCGTGAGGTTTACGTTCTCAGACTTTCCGACACCAAGGTAGCGAATATTTATCCGTACGGAATAATCGAGAGAAAGGCGTATATTCCCGCTATTTCAAAGACGCTTATGAGCCAGACAAAGGACTATAACCTCGACATCAAAAAAACTCTCGTAAAAACCTATATACGACGCGAGTACAAATTCCGCACCGATTTGCATACTCATATGAACGCAAATCTCGACGCGGATCTGTTGATAGCTCTCGGAATATATCATCAGATACGCTATCCCCTTTACTACATAAAAAAACTTAAGCTTCGTCTCACAAAAGCACAGGATGAAATGCTTATGAGTCAGAGAGAAGCAGTCGCGGAGCAATTCAACGACAAGGGGTTAACGGGTAAATACCTGACGAGGAAAATCGACGACAACACCTTCATAAACTTTGCCGACCTCATACTGAACAATATCGAAAACGCCGAATATAATATCCCGAAAATCCGCGCTTCACTCACGATCCTGAAGGACGGACAGGCTGTGTTTACAAATCTTGAAAAAGTGTATCTGTACAGATATGTCTTTACAAAGGGACAGCCGTACGGCGAAAAAATCAGTCTCAAGAGCTTCCGCGCAATTCCCGATGATGATATCGCGGGAGCTGTGGGACAAATGATTGCTGACGGAAAAAGCCGCGACTACAGGAATCTGACACTCTTCCAGAACAAGCTTCTCTGGATTGCGCGCAGCTGCAAAAGACGCGGTGTTTTATACACTGAGATTTCCGATACAACTCTTGTAAAACGCGGCGCCGCTCCGAAGATGCTCGCCGAGGTTCACGAAATAATGCCTCAAATCACAGCGGAAACAGGTGTTACAATAAGATTTTTAGCCGCAATCCGCCGCATACCTCTGACTATTATAAGAGATAAGGCTGCTCAGGAAAACATCAGCGAACAACTAAACGTAATTAAAGCCGTCGCTGACGACCCGTATGTTGCGGGAACAGATATTATCGGCGAGGAAATAAACGATATCCGAGAGCTCAAAAATGTTATAAAAGAGATTGTCAGGACGGCAAACGAGCACGACGGATTCGTTATCAGTATTCACGCGGGTGAAAATGACAGTCTGCGCGACAATGTCGCCAACAGCCTCGCCTGCGTAAAGGAAGCGCTGGAGGAAGGTCAAAAAATGCCGAGACTTCGTATCGGACACGGTCTGTACACCGCAAGGCTCAATTCGCCAAAAGGCAGACAGCTTATAAAAGACCTGCGCGAGAGCGAGGTCGTGCTTGAATTCCAGCTCACCTCAAATGTCAGGCTGAATAACCTCAGTTCTTTACAGTCCCATCCGCTCGGACAATATCTGCGCGGCGGCGTTTACTGCGTACAGGGTACGGACGGCGGAGCGATTTACGGAACTGATTCCATCGACGAACAGCTTGCCCTCGAAAGGCTCCTCGACCTCTCCTACGATGAAATGATGATGATGAAAAAAGCCGAAGACAATATACTTGAGGAAAGCCTTCGTATATTCAGGGAAAAATACGGACACTTCGAGGATTTACTCAGCGGAGAAAATGTGGAAAACTATCTTAATGAAAGAATCGTTCAGATGGTCAAGGACGATGCCGAAACTGCGTTTTTATCAGTCAAGCCCGACAGCTCAGAAATTCTCAGCGACCTAATACGCGAAATGCCGACAGATAAAGTTCCCGTCGTTCTGCTCGGAGGAAGCTTTAACAGCAGCAAGCACTCAACTCGTATGACACAGCCTATGCTTAATATGCTCAGCGACCTTGTCAAGAGGCTCGATCCCGAAAAAGCTTTTTTCGTTATCGGTAACCGTCTTATCGGATATGAGCGCAGTCTTGTTGAGCTTGCTTCGGATAGATTTGAGATTTTCGCCATAGTTCCCACGCGCGTCACAAAATCGGAGGCGAACAGAATAAAAGAAAGCAAGGCGGGCGTTCGTGTTTCAATAGAGCCTACAAGAATGGGCTTGTACAAGAGCTTCGCGTATGAGATTTTCAAACGCAGACCGTCTGTAGTTATCGCGCTTGACGGAAACTCGGCGGGAGCGAACACGGTTCAGGAGGCGAAGAACGGCAAAAAGAAAGCACGTATTTTCGTAAACCGACACTCACGCGTACTGAACGCCAAGGCTCAGACAATCCAGGGATACGTCACCATTTTTGACGGAGAAGAGGTTACGGATAAAATCATTTCAGCCGTCGACAAGGTTTTTGCAGAGATGTAACACACAACATAATACTTTTATAAAGCGGCACATATTGTTGTGTCGCTTTTACAATGGTTAAAATTTTGTAAATTTTCTTTATGGAATTTATAACATAATACACGTTTGATATAATATGAAGGATTTTGAAAGCGGAGGTCGTAATATGAAAATCGGATTTGACAACAACAAATATCTTGAAATGCAGTCGCAGCATATCCGTGACCGAATTGCAAAATTCGGCGACAAACTCTACCTTGAGTTCGGCGGAAAGCTTTTTGACGATTATCACGCCTCCCGAGTTTTACCGGGATTCAAGCCCGACTCCAAGCTTCAGATGCTGATGCAGCTAAAGGACGAAGCGGAAATAGTCATTGTTATCAATGCAGATGACATAGAAAAGAATAAGATCCGCGGAGATTTAGGAATCACCTATGATCTCGATGTGCTCAGACTTATCGACGTTTTCCGCAGCAGAGGTCTCTGCGTCAACTCTGTTGTGCTCACACGCTTTGCCGATCAGCCCACAGCCGTAAAATTCGAGACACACCTCAAGGAGAACGGGATCAATGTTTATCACCACTATTCAATCCCCAACTATCCGACCGACGTTGACCTGATCGTCAGCGACGAGGGCTACGGTAAAAACGAATATGTTGAGACCTCACGCAAGCTCGTTGTAATCACCGCTCCGGGTCCAGGTTCGGGAAAGATGGCTGTATGCTTATCTCAGCTTTATCACGAGCACAAGCACGGCGTCAAGGCAGGCTATGCAAAATTCGAGACCTTCCCTATCTGGAATCTTCCGCTTAAGCACCCAGTTAACGTCGCGTATGAGGCGGCAACCGCTGATCTGAACGACGTAAATATGATCGATCCGTTTCACCTCGAGGCATACGGAGAAACCACCGTTAACTATAACCGCGATATCGAGATTTTCCCCGTGCTCAACACAATGTTCGAGTTGATTCTCGGAAAATCACCATATAAGTCACCGACAGATATGGGCGTAAATATGGCAGGCAACTGCATTATTGACGATAAAATTGTCAGCGACGCGGCTAATCAGGAGATTATAAGACGCTACTACGCCGCTCTCTCAAACCAGACCAAGGGCGCGGGAAACACGGACGAAGCGTTTAAAATCGGTCTGCTTATGAAGCAGAACAAGCTCAGCACGACCGACAGACCTGTTATTACACCCGCTCTTGAAAAAGCGAAACAGACAGGCGCGCCAGCGGCGGCTATAGAGCTTGCGGACGGAAAAATAATCACGGGAAAAACAACCAATCTTCTCGGCGCAGTATCCGCTATGCTGCTCAACGCGCTTAAGTCGATGGCAAACATCCCCGACGGCGTTGATATTCTTGACGCGAGCGTAATCGAGCCTATCCAGCGGCTGAAGGTGCAGAGCTTTGGTTCGGTAAACCCCAGACTTCATACCGACGAGATTCTTATCGCGCTTTCGATGTCCGCCGTCACCAATCCCACGGCCAAGCTCGCTATGGAACAGCTTCCGAAGCTCAGGGACACCGACGCTCACGCTACGGTAATTCTCTCCGACACAGACACGAGGATCCTAAAAAAGCTCGGTATCAGAATGACTACAGAACCTGTTTACGAGACAAAGAGATTATTCAGAAAATAATCATTTCGATTTAACGCGTTAAATTGTCACCATATTAAATTTCAAAAAAGTATTGACATTTATAAAATGTTGTTGTAAAATGCAAATAAAGTTGAATCAAACCGTTGAGGAAGAGTGAGTAGGCACTGCCTCTTCTCTTAAAGAGAGTCGCGGATGGTGGAATCGTGACAGAGAACACAGCGCTGAATGGACTTCCGAGGGCGAGCAGAAATGCGAAAGCAGAGTATGTGAGACGGAACTGGACTTTCCGTAATCAAAAGTCAGCGTATGTTGGTACGCGTTGAGAGGACGTTTAATACGTCAAGCAGGGTGGCACCGCAGGAATTAATCCTGTCC
>JAHLBL010000070.1 GCA_020625635.1 bacterium | reverse complement strand
TGATATACGAGCAGCGTTGTGTCGCCCGAAGTGAGCTTGCAGCTCATAACGCTGTCGTCGCCGCTTTCGTTCTCGTCGATCGTGCCGCGTGCAATCTCGGGGTTCTGGTTCTTGATTTTGATCAGCCTGCGGTAGAAGCTGAGAATCGAGCAGCTGTCCTCGGACTGCTGCTTTGCGCCGCCGTACTTGCACTGGCTCTCGTCAGCCTTAGTAACGCCGCCGACGTTGATCTCGGGCAGCTTTTCGCTGTCCCATATCATCGGCTCGCGCTTGTACTCGTCGGCGTTCTGGGAGCCGTCCTGTGACAGACCGAGCTCCTCGCCGTAGTAAATGAACGAGTTGCCGGGCAAGAGCATATAGAGCGCCGCCGCCATCTTCACGCCGCTCGCGCCGACGCCGCTGATGTAGTTGGCGCTGCGGATCTGGTCGTGATTCGAGAGGAAGTAGCAGTTTATCGCGTCGGAGTTGGACTGCTTTGTGTACTCCTCATAGCGCTTGAGCTGTGAAACGAGCGCGGGAGCGGAGCCGTTGCGCGCCGCCTCCATAAAGCCGCCCGACGGTCCCGCGAAGTTGAACGAGAAGAAGCTGTCCGCGCCCGACTCATACATATCGATGATATCGGCGTTGCCCGACCATTCCTCGCCGACCATGTAAACGTCGGACTTTATCTTTTTGGCGTCGGAGTAGAACCACTTCAGAAACTCCTTGCCGTCGGTGTGGGAGTTCGTGTAGTAGAGCGTTGCGTCAAGACGGAAGCCGTCGACGTCGTGATCCTTTAGCCAGAATTTGCTGATTTTGCTGAAGTAGTCGCGCGTGCACTTTTCGTTGAGATTCCACTCGGGCATACGCGGGGAGAAATTCGACTCGTAGTAATAGCCCTTGCCGATCGAGGTGTAGGCGTCGCCGGGGTTCTCGTCGTAGTGAGCGATCTCAAAATAGCGCGCGTCGCCGTCGAGGTTGCCCTCGAGCGCCTGCTTGCAGGCGGACTTGAACAGCGGATGATAGCTCGAACAGTGGTTGAGCACCATATCTATTATGAGCTTTATCCCGCGCTTGTGGCACTGTTTAACGAGCTGGTCGAAGTCGTCGAGCGTGCCGAAGGCGGAGTCGATGTTGAAGTAATCGTCCACGTCGTACTTGTGGTATGACGCGGAGGGCATTATCGGCGTGAGCCAGATTCCGTCGATACCGAGGTCGGTGTCGGTGGTCGGGTCGCCGTCGTTGAGGTAGTCGAGCTTGGAGATTATGCCCTGAAGGTCTCCGAAGCCGTCGTCGTCGCTGTCGCAGAACGAGGTGACGAAAATTTCGTAGTAGTTGCGGTATTTGTCGGTCGAGGGATGCACCTCAAGCGTGTCCACGGGATCGCCCGCGGAGTTGTCCCCGCCGCACGAGGTAAGCGCCGCGCAGGTGATGAGCATTGCGGCGGTGAGAATAAGGGAAATAAGTTTTTTCATAGTTTTTCCTCTGTTTAAAGAAAAAGTAAAGGGGCTCGCTCAATACCAAAAGAGCAGCCCGTATGTACAAACGCGATTCAATAGTGATAAGTTTTAAGTGAAAAGTTTTTTACTCGCGTTTTTGTATTGAAAAAACACATCACTTTCTATTGCTTATAACTTGTCACTTTCCACTATTGATACTGCATTTTAATTAAAGGGAAGGCTCGTTTGTTTTGAGCCTTCCCTTATGAATTTGAGATTAACCCTTTACGCCGCCGGCGGTTACGCCTCCGACATAATATTTCTGCATCTTGAGGAACAGGAGTGTAATCGGAACCGCAACAAGTACGGAACCTGCGAGGAATCGCTTATACCACTGATTCAAGTGATCCTGGTCGATCATTGTCTGCAGACCAATCGCAACTGTGTAGTTGGGCTGGTTGTCGAAGATAACGATCTTAGCAAGGATAAAGTCTGTCCACGGACCGATGAACGCCGTAAGAACGGTGTAAACAACGATAGGCTTGGACATAGGAAGAATAATCTTCCAGAAAATCTGATTACGGGTAGCTCCGTCGATAGTCGCCGCCTCGTCGAGCGCACGCGGGATAGTATCGAAGAAGCCCTTTGAAATCTGATATCCGAGACCCGCGCCCGAGCTGTAACAGATTACAAGTGCGGGAAGCTGACCTGTGAGACCGATTGCCTTGAGGATGTAGTAGATAGCGATCATGGTCATGAATCCGGGGAACATTCCGAGAATCATACCGATGTTGATGAACTTTTTACGTGTCTTGAAGCGGAGACGGCTGAACGCATAAGCAACCATCAGAACGCTGAGGGTTGAGATAATGCAGCTGAAAATAGCAACAACGAATGTGTTGATGTACCATCTCGGAAAGTCAAGATACTGGGTGTTCTCGGGGTAGAAAAGCTCCTTGTAGTTATCAAGGCTGAAGCTCTCGGGGAGCGGATGAGCGGGAATAGCGCCCGGGTCGCCCGAGAAGGACTGCAGTACGAGATAAATAAGCGGAGTGATCCAGATAAATCCGAGGATTGCAAGGATAACATAAATGACGGTATTGGAGATGATTCTTCTGGCTTTAAAACTCTTAATCATGAGAACGCCTCCTCATCCTTTGCCGACTTGGTGACATTGAACGTGATCAACGACAATGTCGCGCAGACAATAAATACAAGGATACCTATCGCCGATGCAAGTGCGTAGTCGTTGTAGTTCATGGTGAGCTTGAACAGCCACGTTACAAGAATATCGGTACCCGAAGCGTTGTACGCCTCGAAGTCTTTGATGACAGGTCCGCCGTTTTGCGTCAACAGGTAAATAACGTTAAAGTTATTGATGTTGCCTATGAAGCTTGTGATGAGGTACGGGGTTGTAACGAAGAGCATGTAAGGAAGTGTGATCTTCATAAAGCTCTTTACAGGGCCCGCGCCGTCGATTGTCGCCGACTCGTAGAGGTCAGCGGGGATATTCATAAGAATACCTGATGTGATAAGAATTGTGTACGGGATACCTACCCAGATATTAACGACGATAATCGTAATTCGCGCCGTCAATACCTCACCGTCAAGGAACTTGATCGGGTTCATACCGAACCACTCCTTCAACGCGAGGTTGATAGCACCTGTATCCGAGTTGAGCATCTGCGACATAACAAGAAGGGATACGAACTGAGGAACAGCTACAACTACTACGAAGAGTGTTCTCCAGAGGCTCTTAAGCTTGATGCCCTTTTTGTTGATCATAAGGGCTACGATCATACCGAATATGTAGTTGGAGAAGGTAGCGAAAATAGCCCAGATAATTGTCCACTGAGTAAGGTAAATAAATGTCTGTGCCTTTCTCGCGCTTCCTACGACGTTTGTAACCTCGCTGAATGTCTCGAAACCGATCCAGCCGAACAGCTGGTTCGGAACGGTGTGCGCGGAGTCGTAGTTTGTAAACGCGATAAGGATCATAAACAGCATCGGCAAAATCGTAAACGCGCCGATCAGTACGCAGGGAACTGTAAGCAGTGTGACGTGGAATTTCTCGTCAAAGAACTGCTGGATTTCCTCGCGGAAGCCCTCAACGTGCTCGCCGTTCTTCTTCATCTCGGCTACCTTGTAAGCGCTCTTTGTGCTTGCAATGTAAAGTGCTATGAACAAAACAGTGATGATAATAGCAAGAACGCCGTAGAGAAGAATAATCATTGAGTTGTCGTGAGCAAGAATTTCCTTCTTGCCTCGGCCTGCGCCTGTGGTCCACTCTGAACCTTCAGCACCAACGTAAGCCGCAACGCCCGGCTCGTACTTCTGAATAGTGCCGTGGAAAAGCGGGTTTGTAACCCAAAGCTTGGAGATATACTGCCAGCCGAACATAATCGCGAAGCTTATGTACGCAATCTCGGTGAGCAGGAATATAAGTCCCTTGATAATCTGACCTCTGACCATATTGCTGAGGCCCATAATAAGATAAGATAATTTTACAAAGATATCGCCTTTTACGAATCTTTTTCCGTATCCGGCAAAACCTTTACCAATTCCTGTGAAGAAGTGAACTATACCGAGACCGACAGCCTTAAAGAATTTCGCAAGAGTGCCGGGCAGTTTCTTAAAGAACTTGACAAAGTTATAGCCGAATTTCTGGAAAGGATTTAGCTGCACATAATCAATGTATCTCATCTAATATCACTCTCCCTTTTCAGTTAGTTTAAATAATAATTTTTGCGTTATCCTGTTCCCCTCGTTTTAAAAATTATTATTTAAGCCAACAATTTTCAAAACTACACGATAACGTCGCACCCGATTATCGGGTAAGCCGCGGACGACCTGCGGAAGACCGCCCGCGGCATTGTTAATTTGCTTTATATACTTTATATATTAAAGCTGCAATTACATATTGATGTTTGTAACTGTATCCTTGAGAAGCTTATTGAAGTCATAGGAAGCAGGATCGGTGTTGTCGTCATAGAGCTTCTTGCCGAGGTTAGCGAGCGGATCCCAGATGGAACCAACGTTAGCCTGAGGTACGGAATACTCACTCTGAGCGATAAGAGCCTTGATAGCAACGTCGTTCTGAACTACTTCAGACTCTACGGACTTGTTGTTTGTCGGGCTCCAGCCGAGCTGCTCAGCTCTCTGATTCTGGCACTCCTCGCTGGAGAGGTAGTATGCGAGAACCTGAGAGGTGTTGGGATACTTGGAAGCGGAGTTAACGCCGATCATCTTGTAACCATACATGGAAACGATCTGCTTGTCTTCGCCGTTGATGTTGATTGTGGGAAGCTTGGAAGCGCCGAAGTTGTCGCCGAGAGCCTTCTTGATGCCTGCTGTATCCCAGTTACCGTCGATACCAGCGCCGCACTTGGAAACGCCCTTGGAGTCCTTAGTAAAGCCTGAAGGAATGGTGCCTGTGCCGTTGCTTACGAATGTGTTCTTATACTTGTGCATAAGAGTTGAGAAAGCCTTCATTGAAGCTACAACGTCGTCCTCTTTGTAGTCGTTGAACTTCTGAGTTGTGCCGTCCTTCTCAAGACCTGCAAGCTCAAGTCCGCCTGTGAATACGAACATGCATGCATAGTAGCCGTTACCGGCGTCCATGATGAACTTCTTGCCTGCCTTCTCACAAGCTGCGAGAACGCCCTCGAGTGTCTTAGCGTCGTCATCGGATACAACAGACTTGTCGTATACGAGGAAGTAGCCGTTACCGGTCTCGGGATAGCAGAAGAGTGTCTGGTCGCCGTCGAGCTCGTCAGCGCAAACCTCTACAGCGTTCTTGATGTTTGTAGCGTTAATGTCAGCAGCAAACGGTGTGGGAACGGGGTTGAGGCAGCCTGCGTTCTTAAGCTTTGTGAGCTGGTCGGAAGCGAAGCCGAATACGTCAGCGGATGCGCTTGCATCTGTCTGGAGCTTTGTGCCCGCGGAATCCTCGGACTGAACACTTACTGTGATCTTGATGTTCTTGTCGGCAAACTTCTTTGCGAAAGCGTCGCACTGCTCTTTGAGGAGCTTAGCGTAAGCGTCAGGAGCCCAAACCTTAAGGTTAGCGCCTGTCTCGCCGCCGAAGTCGTCGTCGATTACGTTAGCGTCGAAGCCCTTACCGGTGTTCTCATCGCTGAACTTTGTGTAATCGAATGTGTCCTCGTTGCCACCTTCGTCAGATGACTTTGTGTCAGACTTTGAGTCTGTGGAGCCGCCGTTGCCGCCGCCGCCACCGCAGCTTGCGAAAACAGCAACGATCATCATTGCTGCTAAAAGTAACGCAATGATTTTTTTCATTTTGAATTCCCTCTTTCTGAAATAGAATAATATAGTTTTCAGCACAGTTCACAAGTGCCGAGTGAGACGGAGCTCTTTCGGGGACTACCCCGTCTTATCACTACATAAATAATACCACAAATTAGCACAAAAATACAACTCCCTTTGTTCTTTTTGTCTAAAACATCAAATACAACCTGTATATTTGTGCAATTTTACCCACAAATCCGATTAAAACAGCATTATGCACAAAATTGCATTTCTGTTTATATGAACTATGCACAAAGAGCTTTTGTGCAAATTAACTATTACTTAATCTGTTTTATAGACTTTTCCGACAAAATCCGAGTTTCGGGAGGCGGTTTTCGGGGCGGGATTATGTATAGTTTATAATCTTTTGTGCATTTTGATACATCGTTTTTTTAACTCCGAAAAACACGCTGTTTCGGGTAAATATTCTGTTGTAATTTACGCCGCGAATTGATATAATAGAACAAGCAAGGTACAAACTGTCAGAAAAAAATTACGGAGGCTCAATATGAAACTCACTGATTTATTATGCGGTATAAAACACACTGTTATTCAGGGCGGTGACAAAGACGTCACCGACATAATCTACGACTCGCGCAAGGTAAGCGAGGGCGTTCTGTTCGTCTGTCTGAAGGGCTACAACGCCGACGGTCACAAGTACGCCGCCGACGCTGCCGCCAAAGGAGCCGCGGCTCTGCTGGTTAGCGACGATGTTGAAGGCGTCGGCAACGATGTGACGGTAATAAAGGTTGACGACACGAGAGAGGCTCTCGCGTATGTGAGTGCGGCGTTCTTCGGCAACCCCGCGAAGGAGCTTACGACTATCGCGATCACAGGTACAAAGGGCAAGACCACGACGGTCGCCATGATCAAGAGGATCCTCGCCTGCGCGGGAATCGAAAGCGGCACTATAGGCACGCTCGGTATCATCATCGGCGACGAGCTCATAAAAACCGACAACACCACTCCCGAGAGCTACGAGGTTCAGAAGGCTATGCGCAGGATGGCTGACAGCGGCTGCAAGGCTATGATAATCGAGGCGAGCTCGATCGGACTGAAGTGGCACAGAGTAGACGCGATCGATTTTGACTACGGCATTTTCACCAACTTCTCCCACGACCACATCGGCGGAGCCGAGCACAAGGATATGCAGGAGTACCTCGAGTGCAAGGCTATGCTGTTCAGGAAGTGCAAAACGGGCATAATCAACCGCGACGACGAAAAGTGGCAGGAAATCATTAAGGACGCGACCTGCAAAACCGAGACCTTCGGCTTTGACAAAAACGCCGACCTCACCGCCTCCAACGATATGCTGCTCTCCAAGCCCGGCTTCCTCGGCGTTCACTTTGACCTCGGCGGCAAGCGCGAAGCCTCCGTCGACGTCGCTATCCCGGGACATTTCAGCGTATACAACGCTCTCGCCGCGATAGCCGTATGCGCGGATATGGGCGTAGGCAACGACGCGATCCTCGAGGGACTTAAGACCGTTATGGTAAAGGGCAGGGTCGAGATCGTGCCCGTACCGGGTAACTACACTCTGCTTATCGACTACGCGCACAACGCGCTCTCGATGGAGAACGTCCTCACCACGCTCCGTCAGTACAAGCCGAACCGACTGATTACAATGTTCGGCGCGGGCGGAAACCGTCCCAAGGTGCGCCGTTACGAAATGGGCGAAACGAGCGGACGGCTCAGCGATCTGTCCGTCATCACCGAGGACAACAGCCGCTTTGAGGATGTTATGGACATCATCGAGGACATAAAGGTCGGTCTCGCCAAGACCGACGGCAAGTACGTAGTAGTCCCCAACCGCAAGGACGCGATAAAATACTGCATCGAAAACGCTCAGGACGGCGATATCATCGTACTCGCGGGCAAGGGACACGAGGACTATCAGGAAATCAAGGGCGTCAAGTACCATATGGACGAGCGCGAGCTTATCGCGGAAGTGCTTGAAGAGCTTAAATAATCTTAAAAACCAAAAACCGACTCTGAACCATAGGGTAACAGAGTCGGTTATTTTTTCGGAACGTATTTCTCAGAAAGGGACTTACACCCTCCTGA
>JAHLBL010000007.1 GCA_020625635.1 bacterium | reverse complement strand
GACTTGTAGCCGATCTGGGGAACGATTCCGCGCAGGAAGATGTTTACCTCCTTGAACTCGAGCAGACCTTCGATAGCGCGCTTACTCATAAGGCGGTAGTCGGCGTGGTTGTCCACGATGTCAACGCCGAGCGCTCTCATAAACTTGTAGAAGCCGCCCGCCGTGTGGCGCTTGAAGCCCGTGTCGGTGTCGCGGTTGTTGCGCACACCGTAGACGATGTCGTTGCCCTCGTAGTACTTATCGACGAACTCGGGGATTTTTGTAACGTCGTCCTGAAGATCCGCGTCAAGCGTGATAACCATATCGGCGTAGTCCTTGGCGACGGTAAGCCCCGCGATAAGAGCGTTCTGGTGTCCCTTGTTGCGCGAGAGATTGATACCGACAAACATATCGATATTGTCGTGATACTTCTGGATAAGCTCCCACGTCTTGTCCTTGCTTCCGTCGTTTACAAAGGCGATCTTGCTCTCGGGAGCGATTTTTCTGTTAACAATCATATCGGACATGATCTGATACAGTCGCTTTGAAGTCTCGGGGAGAACCTCCTCCTCGTTGTAACAGGGAATTACTAACCACAGTTTTTCCATTTTGCACCTCATTCATTTATAATTTAATGTATTGTTTTTTCAAATTGATTGCCGCATTTCGGGCAGCGGATAGTGTGCTTGCCCTTTACGTATTTTACCCTGAGCTGCGCCTTGCAGGCGGGACAGCGGTAGTAGCGGTGTGTGCGTCCGTCGCGGAAGCGCTTGTAGGTCAGGCTGAACCATCCGCCTACCGCTCCGAGCACGGGCTTGAAAATCTTGTTTTCCTTCTGTCTGGCGGTGATGTTGCGCGACAGCGAGCGCGCCACGGCGAGACCGAGCAGCGCGAGCGCCGCGACTGACATTATAAGTCTTACCTGCCACGATATCATAAACCGCGCGACGATATTAACGATCACGGAGAGCACGAGCAGTAGAACATTGAGCTCGTCCATTCCGTAGCGTCCCTGCATAAACACCGCGAATTTGTATAAGAAGTTTCTCATATTATCCGTTCTTTCCTGATTTAAGCAAGGTCTTTGCGTTTTTCGGCTTAAAGCCCTTTGAGCCGAACACCTTGCGGTAGTAGTCGTTCTCGAGAATCATACGCGATACGGTGAACCTGTTCGAAACTATACTCTGGAGCTTTTCGAGGTTGTCCTTACCGTTCTTCTTAAACGGCGTGTAGCTGCCCGTACCCGCGTTGAACTTTCCGTTCTGGGTTATAAAGCTGCGGTCAAGGAAAATCACGAGCGGGTCCTTACCCGAGAAAACATCCGTACCCATAAGCATACGGCTGTCGTACTCGTAGCCGAGCATATTGCTCAGCGTGGGGAGCACGTCAAGACTCGAGCAGTAGGTCTTTACCTTAACGCTCTTTTTCATTGAGCCCGACCACATAAGCCACGCGTTTCTGTACTTCTCAAAGGTGTCGTCGACCTTGTGTCCCGCGAGCTCGCTCACGCCGTCCACATCGTCAAGCGCGTAAGGGTAGTGGTCAGCCGTCAGGCAGATGACCGTGTTGTTGAGCTTGCCCGCCTTTTTAAGCGATTTCATCAGCTTGCCCACAGCGCGGTCAAGCTCGATATTCGCGGCTAAGTAGACCTTGCAGTCAGTGGAGTAGTTTTTGAACTTACTGTGCTCTATTTCATCCTTGTGGCGAAGCGCCATCATATTCCAGTCCGACCAGCTTCCGTGTCCCGAGACGGTCATATAGTATACGCTGAAGCTGTCGGCGTTTATATAATCGTCAACGGTGTGCTCGACCATCTCGAGGTCGGAGTTAGGCCATACGATCTCGTCGAGCTTGAGTCCGTTGCCGACGCCCTTGTAATCGTAGCCGAGATTTGTAAGATACTTATCGCGGTCGTAATAGGTGTAGTCGTGATTGTGGTAGGCGCGCACTTCGCTGTAGCCGTAATTATGAGCCTGCTGAGCGAGCGAGAACGGGAAGTAGACGTGCGACTTCGCGCTGTCCGAGAAGCTCCACACGCCCGCCTTCGGGATAAGACCGACGAGGTTTACGTACTCGCCGTCGGTAGTGCTCACGCCCCACCCGGGGGTGTAGTAGTTATCGAACTGGAAGCCCTCGTTGTACATCTTGTACAGATTCGGGGTGATCTCCTTGTCGATACAGTAGTGCGAGAACGACTCGGCGCTGAGGAAAATCACGTTGTAGCCCTTGAAGAAATCGGTGTACTCATTCGTATATGTGGGCTTAACGCCCTCGACATAGCTCGTGATGTCGCCTGTGTCGCCGCCTGTCGGGAGCTTAGCGGAGGTCTCGTGTGGCTTAGGCTTCACGATTTTTTTATCCGCGGGAGCGTCCGCCGTGTAATCGTCCTCACTGACATTCTTCAGGTCAACCTTTGTGCCGAAGAACAGACGGGAAATATCGATCCTCTGCATAGTCAGCATTCCGAAACGTTCCTGCGCAGGCTTCTGCTGGAGCTCGCCGCGGTAGAGCGAGTGGCTGCTGAGGTTCGACTGAGAGCCGCCTGTCGCGGCGTCGATAATGAGCGGAGCCGCAACCGCGAAGAGCACAGCTGTGCCAAGCACTATGAGCCTGCCCGACATCCGAATCCGTCTGAACGGGAAAAGGCGCTTTCCGAAGGCGATGTACAGCACGAGCGGCAGAAAGGTGAGTATAAGGAACAGCACCCTGCTGCGCATAGCGTCGAGGATCATATCGAAGGAGTTCATCGCCTGATTGGTGCCTCCGATCGAGGACACCGTAAGGAAGGTGCGGAACACGTTGAAGTAGAGGATCTGCACACTGAACCAGATCGAAAGAGCCGCTGTAAACGCGGCGCAGAGCACGCGGTTAAGTCGCGCGCCGCCGATAGTGCAGAGAAGCGTCAGCACTGAGGCGATCGGCACGGTAAACATAAAGCGGTACAAAAAAGATACGAAGCTCAATCCCTCGCCGCAGCTGAGCCTGAGCACAAGCTCCAGCCAGAGTATGAGCGCGGGGAAATACAAAAGCGTGAAGAAGTTGCCGCGGGCAGCCTTTGCGGAGGAAACAGGCTCGTCAAAGCCGTCGCGGTAATCCGAGCCGTCGTCGGTATTGAATTTTGAGTTTAAGAATCGGTTTATTTTTTCCATATATGTATAGTATGCAAAAAGGGCAGAAGGGTGACCTCCTGCCCTGCCTTCATTTATTAACCCAAAACTTCCTTTACGGACTCTCTGATAATCTCAAGTCCCTTGCGAAGTTCCTCGTCGCTGATAACGAGCGGAGGCATAATCTTTACTACTGAATTCTTGCGTCCCGCGCCTTCAATCACAAGTCCCTTTTCAAAGCACTTTTCGATAACCTCTTCCGCCTTGTCGGGAGAGATCGCGCCGAACTCGATACCCTGGATCAGTCCGATGCCGCGGTGCTTGAGGCGTGAGTCGATCGGGAGGATCTCGCTCTCGATGAACTTCTCGACGATCTCGCCCTTGCGCTTGGTCATTGAGGGGACGTCGTTCTCGAGCATAAACTCGAGACCTGCCTTGGCGGCGACGAACGCGAGCTGGTTGCCGCGGAAGGTGCCGTTGTGCTCACCCGGAGCCCATACGTCGAGCTCGGGCTTAAAGAGCGTGATAGCGAGAGGCAGACCGTAGCCGCCGATGGACTTGGACATCGTAACGATGTCGGGCACAATACCCGCACGCTCGAACGAGAAGAACGAGCCGCTGCGGCAGCAGCCTATCTGAACGTCGTCGACGACGAGAAGGATATCATAGTCGTCACAAAACTTTCTCACAGCCCTAAGCCACTCTACGTCGAACACACGCACGCCGCCCTCAGCCTGAACGGTCTCGATAAAGAGAGCCGCGGGCTTCTCGACGCCGCTGTGGTCGTCCTTGATGAGCTGTTCCATATACTTCACGGTGTCAAGCTCGGGGAACATATAGGGTGCGGGGATGAACGTCACGTTGTTGAGGTCAACTCCCGCGCCTCTGCGGGAGGACTTATCGGTCGTGAGCGCGAGCGAGCCGAGAGTCATTCCGTGGAAAGCTCCCATAAGCGCGAACACGTTGCGTCTGCCCTTTACCTTACGGGCAAGCTTCAGAGCCGCCTCGTTGGCGTTTGTGCCCGTGGGGCCGGGGAACTGGATCTTGTAGTTAAGTCCGCGGGGCTTGAGGATCTTCTCCTCAAAGGTCTCGATGAACTCTCTCTTGGGTACGGTGTACATATCGAGAGCGTGAGTGATACCGTCGGACATAAGATAGTCAATCAGCTTCTGCTTTATCTCGGGGTTGTTGTGGCCGTAGTTGACCGCGCCCGCTCCGCAGAAAAAGTCTATATACCTGTTACCGTCCTCGTCATAGAAGGAAGCTCCCTTAGCCTTTGTAAAGACTGTCGGGAAATGACGGCAATAGGAACGGACTTCGGATTCGTAATTTTCAAATACAGATGTGTTCATAATTAAATCTCCGTTTAAATAAACATCAAGTTTTATAATATACCTTTATCCACCTTACAGTATACAACAACGCCGTGCCGAATTCAATAATTATTCTTGAAAATACTCAAAAACTGTGATTACATCTAAATTAAAAATACATTTTTTTAAAAAAATAGACAGATTTATTTTGAAGTTTCAATGAACGAGAGCACCTCGGGGAATACGGCACGCCAGTAAGCCTCGTTGTGCATACCCTCGTCGTACGCGCGGAAGACTATGTTTTTGTCGGGAATACCCGTTCCGACCGCGCTCTTTGAGTCTCTTGCTTTTTTGATGTTATCGGGCATAGCCTTTGCCGCGGGATAGAGCACGCTCTCGAGGTCGTTCGCGATTCCGCAGTAGATATAAATATACGGAGCGTTCTTTGTGAAATCCTTATTCATGAGATATTTAATCCAGTCCTCGTCCTCAAAAAGTCCGAACGCGGGCGACAGTGCGCCGATAAAGCCGAACTTCTCGTTGTTGTCAATACCGATAAAGAAGCTCTCGATACCGCCCGAGGAGCTGCCGCAGATCGCGGTGTGAGCGCTGTCGGTGTAGACGTTGTAGTTCTTGTTGACAAAGGGCATAACCTTGTTTACAACGAACTTGCTGAACTCCTTGCCCGTGCCGTTATCGTAGCCGCTGTCCGTAGCCTTGCCGATATTCGGGGTGAGCTCGCTGTCGCGGTTGACGGTGCTGTCGTCGATACCGACAACTATCGTCTTTCTTCCGCCGAGCGACATATAAGCCTCTACGCTCTCGCATACTCCCCAGCTTCCGTAGCTCGTGGCAGTGCGGTCAAAGAGGTTCTGACCGTCGGTCATATAGATTACGGAGTACTTTTCCTTCGACTTAGCGTCGTAGTCGGAGGGCGTCCAGACATAGACCTTCTTTACGAAGTCGCCCGCAGGGTCGTCGTACTTGAATTCCTTTGTAAAAATCTCGTGCGTCTCGGGCTCTTCCCTGTCATAAACGAAGGGCTCGGCTCCGTACGGCGAGATATGCCAGCCGCTTACGTACTCGTTGAACGCCAGCTCAATACTGTCGTTGCCGTTGCTTGTAATAACAACTCGATCGTACTTTGAGGCGTCGGCTGAGCATTTAAACGTCTTGTAGCCGTCTCCGTCGGCAACGAACTCCGCGTTCACCGTCTCCTCGTCGTCGCTCTGAGTGCTCAGAAAACGCGCGGAAACCTCGTCGGAGAAGTCGTCGCGGATATAGAGCTCGTGTTTATTGTCCGACGCTGCTTCCCCCGAGCCGTTATCACCTGACGAACAGGCGGCGAGAGAAGCGGCGAGCACGAGCGCTAAAAGTAATGATAGTATTCTTTTCAAAACAATCGCCATAGCCTTTCAGCCCACAAGCGTTACGATTCTCCGCGCCTTACCGTGGGCTGATAAGGCGGGCGCAATATCCCGAATCGGGAGAGAGCGAAGCCCTCCCCCGAAATGATTCCGATACAATATTTACAGAACTCTTACCTTGAATTTAAGGATCTTTCCGTTAGCCTTTACCTTGATTATCGCTGCGCCGCGGGATCTGCCCTTTACAACGCCCTTGGACGTAACTGTAGCTACAGCGCTGTTCATTGACTTGAATACGAACTTGCCCGAGCCGTTCACCTTGATCTTGACGGTCTTGTTCTTGTAAACTGACGCGGAAGTTTTCTTCAGCGACGGGTTCTTTACGATAACCTTCAGCTTCTTGGAAACGCCGTTATTCTTAACGGTGATGTATGTCGTGCCATTCTTAACGGCTTTGACCTTTCCCTTCTTGGTAACGGTCGCGATTCTCTTGTCGTCCGACTTATAGGTCGTCTTGCCCGAAGCGTTCGTTATCTTAGCCTTGATGGTGTATACCGCGGTGAGATAGAGCTTGACCTTTGTCTTTGTGAGCTTAACGGTCGTCTTTTTAGCGGGAACGAAGGGAGCGGTGTCCGTCTCGGTCTCCTCCTGAGTTTCGGTAACTGTCTCGCTCTCACTTGCTGTCTCGGTTACGGTCTCAGTCTCCGAAGCGTCGGTCGCGGACTCGGTTACGGTCTCGGTCTCCGAAGCGTCGGTCGCTGTCTCGGTTACGGTCTCGGTCTCCGAAGCGTCAGTCGCTGTCTCGGTTACGGTCTCAGTCTCCGAAGCATCGGTCGCGGTCTCGGTCTCATCGTTATTATCGGTGGATGTTTCGGAAACATCGGCTGTCTCGGTCTCGGGAACGTCGTAAACGAACGTGCCCGCGTCGCCGTGTTCTCCGTAGAAGAGAAGCCCGCTGAGCGTATCGAAGTAAACATTATTCAGCGTGCGCTGAGCTGTCCACTCGCCGTCCTTATATACCTGATACTGAATCGTCTTGACCTCGTTGTCGTCGGTCGTGAAGGAGGTCGAGTAAACGGTCTTTCCCTCCAGCTTATAGGAGGTCGCCTCAAAATCATACGTGCTCCACTCGTCGGCAAGCGAGCAGTAGTTGAACCTGTAGGTACAGCCCTCGGCGAACTCATCGTCGGGGAGATAGTAGAAGATGTAGCTCGACTCGGTCTGGTCGTTCGTCTTGTACTCAATCATAAGGGACTGATTCTCGGGGACATAGACGAACTTATATCTTCCGCCTGACGCGACAAGCTTACAGTTGTTGCCTTCCGCCTTGAAATAATACCACGCGTAATTCGGGTCGGCGGTAGTGCTGTCGTTAATCGTGGTATCACAGCCGAACCAGCCGCTTTCGGGGCTGTAGGTCGTGTCTCCGCGCTTGATTTTGAATTCATAAACGCCCTTCTCAAGCTGGAGCTCCTTGCGGTATGTGCCCGTGTATTTAGCGTCGTTCTTCATCTCGTTGTCGTCGCCCGAGGTCCAGCCGTCAAATCCGAGCAGGAAGATTCCCGTGGGGTGCGGACCGTCGACGGGCTCGTCATCGGCATTGGCGGTATACGCCACAACAAGCATATTCTCCTTGCTGTTGAAAATGAATGTATATTTTCCGCCCGAAGCATCGAGCTTGCAGTTATCCTCTTCCCCGCTGAACTTCCAGCCCATATCGGAGGTCACCTTTGTCGTGTCCTTGATTGTGCCGTTGTTGCCGAGCCAGCCGCCCTCGATATCGGTCGCGCCGAGCTTTATTTTAAACTCGTAGGTTCCCTTTTCAAGCTCGAATACGGCTGTATAGGTACTGCCTCCGTCGTCAGCGAGCCTGAGCCTGTTGTCCTCGGAGGACGTCCAGTCGTCGCTCAGTCCGAGAAGGAATATCTCGTCGCCGATTACGGGCACGGTCTCGGAAACAGTCTCGGTAGTATCCTCGTCGTCTAAATCGGGCGGAAGGTCGATAGGCTTAAATATATCGTCCTCCGCGCTCGCGGTCACGGACGCGAGCACCATTGTTGATAACGCCACCAGCACAGCCAAAAGAACCGCCAGCGCGCGCTTTGATAAATGTTTCATTTTCCTGCCTCCTTTTAGGAAAGATCTATTCGCTGACCGACTTCATCTGCTCAACATATTCCTCGTTGAGCTTGTCGGCAATTACCATACTTCTGATGATGTCCTTTATTGTGAGGTCGAGCCCCGAGTTCTCGCTGTAGTCGGCGGGATAGATATAGTCCACCCTGTCCTTGCGAAGGAGCTCCCTGACCTTTTCGTCGGGTTTGAGATAGACGGCAATCGCCTTGCCGCCGTAGCTCTTCATCATCTTCATACACGGCACGTCGGAAAGACCGTCGCCGATGTAGATCATATTTCGAAACGACACGCGCTTGCTGTCGTCGGGCATACTGCGGTTCAGGTCGAAGTCGTTGGAAACGTCGAGCACGCCCTTGTTGATACGGTATACAAACTGGGTTTTGTTGGTGTAGTTTACCGCCGTTTTAGGCCACACGGCAACGCCGTCCTCGTTATAGAGGTACTCGCAGGCGAAGATGTTCTTGAACTCTCCGCTGATTTTCGTGCCGTCGATGATCTCCTTCATTCCCGAGGAGATAACATAGTGCTCGATACGCGCGCCGATTTTTTCGCCGAAGCGGTTGATTCGGGAAAACCAGTCGATCACCCCGGGGAAGAACTCTATCTCCCTGCCGTTGTCCTCGAGACGGTCGCGTGTGAGGGGGATGTTGCGCTCCCTCGCGATCTTGATCGCGGCGTACATATACGCCAGAACCGAATCCATATGCTCGCTCTGCTGGACGCTGTTCGTATAGTCCCAGAACTCGCTGACCTTCATACCGAGGCTCGGAATAAAGCGGTAGTTCTGCATATCCTTGGTGCAGAGGGTTTTATCGAAGTCGTACATTATAGCAATAACAGGCTTGCTCATTTCAATCTTCACAGCCTTTCAGCCCACAAGCTGAAAAGCCCTGCGCTCCTTACCGTGGGCTGATAAGGCGCAAACGGCGGTAAAGCCGTCGTCCGATGCCGCAAAGCGGCAGATCGGGCAGGCAAAATTATTTATAGCTCTTGATCTCAATGCTGTCGACGGTAACGTCATCGACGGGCTTCTTGCTTGCGGAGTCGACCTCGACCTTAGCGATTTTGTCGACAACGTCCATTCCGTCGTAAACCTGAGCGAACACGGTGTGACCGCGGTCGGCGATGTTGAACGCGCCGTCGAGCGAGGGATTTCCGCCGTACTTCTCGTAAAGCTCCTTGACCTTCTTCGGCATTGAATCCGTGTTGAACATCATATAGTAGCCAAAGTTCTGGGTATAGTAGTTCACTGTCTGAGCGAGCTTTTCCGCGTCCTTCTTTATTTCCTTCAACTCGCCTTTAATAGCCTCCCAGTTAGTCTCGCACGAGGGAATGCCTCCCGCGGGATTCTGGTTGATAAAGAACTGGCTGCCGTTGGTGTCCGCGCCGCTGTTAGCCATAGCCACGGAGCCGCGCAGGTTGAACAGCCTGTCGCTGAACTCGTCCTCAAACATACCGCCGTCGGCGCTCTTGCCGCCCGTGCCGTTGTTGTTCTCGTAATCGCCGCCCTGAATCATAAAGTTATCGATTACTCTGTGGAAGGTCACTCCGTCGTACTTGCCCTGCTGAGCGAGCATAAGGAAATTATTGACCGTCTTGGGGGCGTATTTGGGGAAGAAGCGCATCGAGATATCGCCCATACTCGTGTGCATAACGGCTACGGTCTCGCCCTTTTCGGGCTTGTCAAGCTGGAAGCCGTACTTCTTTTTGCCGTAATTCACTGTAGCTGAAAGCATAGAGGTGTCGTAGCCCTCCTCGCTGAGGTTGTCAAGCGCAGGGCTGGAGTCCTTTATCTCGCCCTTGGTCTTTACGTTAAGCTCGGTCGCCGCCTGTGTTTCGGAGGTCTGCTCGGTCGTCTCTTCGGTCTGAGACTGAGCAGAACCGCTCTCCTTCTTTTCCTCTCCGCAGGAGGATAATGCGGCTGCGCAGGCTGAAATAACCGCCGCGGCGAGCATAACCGAAATAATCTTTTTTAACTTCATAAAGCGTTACCCTTTCATCATATAATACAGATATTTTTATTTTATTATAAATATCCGAAAAAAGCAATAGTAATAAAAAAGTTCTGTTCAACATATGTTGATTGTGAGGGCGGCGCTCCACTTTACGGCTCCGCACGAAAGCAAAGCAATACACATATGCCGAGGCTTGTGACATATGTGTATCAAAGGAGAATTTATATGACGTATTTTTTGCCTGAGGGAAAGCTGCTCAACACAGCGGAAAATCAGATTTACATAAACAGCCCCGAGAAGCTCCGCGAGGCTATGGCGAGCCGAAAGATTCTCGAGGCGGTCGTGAGGGTATGCGACCGCGAGCACAACCTGCACCTGAAGCTCGGCGAAATGAACGCCGTCATACCGCGTGAGGAGGGCGCTGTCGGGATACGCGAGGGAACCGTGCGCGATATCGCGGTGATCTCGCGCGTGAACCGCCCTGTGTGCTTCATTGTGACCGATATAACGGTCTCGTCCGACGGCAGTCCGCTCGCCGTGCTGTCGCGCGAAAAGGCTCAGAGGATGTGTATGGACGGCTATATCTCGACGCTCCGCGCGGGAGACGTAGCCGACGCGCGCGTGACGCACCTCGAGGCGTTCGGAGCGTTCGCGGACATAGGCTGCGGAGTCGCGGCGCTTATGCCGATAGACGCAATCTCGGTCTCACGTATCGAGCACCCGCGCGAGCGCTTCACGGTCGGAATGGATATCAGAGCGGTTATAAAGTCCGTGGAGAACGGGCGGATAAGCCTCAGCCACAAGGAGCTTTTAGGCACGTGGGAACAGAACGCGGAGAGCTTTACTCAGGGCGAGACGGTCACGGGAATAATCCGCAGCGTCGAGAGCTACGGCTCGTTTGTGGAGCTCACGCCGAATCTGGCGGGGCTCGCGGAGAGCCACCCCGCGGCTGAGATCGGTATGCAGGCGAGCGTGTATATCAAGAGCATTATCCCGAAAAAGATGAAGATAAAGCTTATCATAATAGACACCTTCGACGCCCCCGCGGCTGTGACCGCGCCGAAATATTATTTCACGGGCAGCCATATAGACCGCTTTACCTACTCCCCCGCCGAAAGCACAAGGCTCGTGGAGACAAGGTTCGGAGAAGCTTCCCGATGAAAAAGAGGCGGCTCTTTTAACCTGAGCCGCCCCGATAAAACTAATTATCAGCTTTTTTATTGTTATAGAAAAACATCACGAACGCCATTGTGATTATGACGCAGTAGCCTAAAAGCGACATCGCGTCGGGGATATTGTCGAACAGGAAAAAGCCCAGCAGTGAGGAAAAGATGATCTGGCTGTAGTCGTAGATCGAGATTTCCCTCGCGGGCGCGAAGGTATAGGCGGCGGTGATTGTAAACTGACCGCCCGCCGCGGCGAGTCCCGCAAGCAGCAGAAAGACAAGCTGTACGGGAGTAAACATCTTAAATTCAAAGAACATAAACGGGATCATCGCAAGACAGCTGAAGCCCGAGAAGAACAGGACTATAAAGCTCCCCTTCTCCCCTCTCAGCCCGAGCGCTCTCACCATAGCGTAAGCCGCGCCCGCTCCGATACCGCCCATCAGTCCGCACAGCGACGGGAAGAGCTCCGCGTTCTGGAAGGTGGGATTCACGACGAACATCGCCCCGATGAACGCGCCGGTCAGTATAAGTATCTGCGGCAGCTTCAGCTTTTCCCTGAGCAGGAGCACCGAGAAGATCACCGCGAAGAACGGCGACATCTTGTTTAGGATCGACGCGTCCCCGAGCGACGAAAGGTGACTGAGGGCGTAGAAGTTGCCGAGGATTCCGACAGTGCCCGCAAGCGACCTTCCGATTAAGAGCGGAAGGTTTTTCTTTTGGAAATGAAAGCTGTCGCGGCTCCTTATAAGCACCGCGAACGCTATAATAAACGCCACGAAATTGCGGAAGAAAGCCTTTTCGTGCGTGGGCAGATCGCCTGCCAGCCTGACGAAAGCGTTCATCAGCGCAAAGCACAGCGCCGAGGTGATTATCAGTATAATGCCCTTGTACTTTTGCTTATTCATAATTCACGGTCCTGTTTACGACGGGTAATCCTGAGTACACTCGCCCGTATCTTTGTCAACATAAAGCCAATCTATGGTAGACATTACATTCATATCGGGCGTTTTCCATTTCAGCGAGAAGGTGTAATAAGTCTTGTCTCCGACTTCCTTCGTGCCCGAGAACATCATTCCGTAAACCGTTCCGTCAGCCGAGCTGCTCTCGAGCGTATCCTTCCAGAATTCGCGCGCAACGCTCTCCGCCTCCTCCTGAGTCAGAGGCTTCTTTTCCGCTGTGTTTTCCCCCGTGTCGGATGAGGTCTTTCCTGAGGACGGATTCCTGAATGTGTGTTTAACGACTTCCTTCTCCTGATAATCTCCGTTCTCATCATAGAAGGTGCAGTAAGCGTAGTCCCCGACTACTGTCACCAGCATTTCGTTTTCAAACAGCGTTCCGCATTCAACAGGCTCGCTGCTGTCCCAGGCAAGCAGGTACATCTTTCCGCCGTCCCACCGCGAGGAATACACAACTCCGCTGCCGTACGGGATTATACTGTACATCCTGCCGCCGTCGAGATCGGAAATATGCTCCGTGGTTTTCTTATTTATATCGTATCTGTAGTAGCTGTTGTCTAACTCATCCTCGCCGTGACCGTAAGAATAGGAGCGATAGTACACATACCTGCTGTCACAGAAATCGGCGTATTTCGCGCTCGTGTTATTACTGCCCGAGGACGCTTTATCTTCCCTTATTATGACGTTTTCACTTTTGTCGAGGTCGGTGATATCGCGTGAAACCAGCCTGCTTATCTGACCGTCCGAATACTCGTACTGCGTACAGTAGAGCGTGTTTCCGTCGATCCAGAAGGTCACGGCTCCGCAGTCGGTCTCGGTAAGCTTCTCCGTCTTTAAATCGTAGCAGTGGAGCAGCTGAGTTGAAGCGTCGGTAGTTCCGCGGCGGCAGAATATCTTATCACAGCCGTACGCGACGGTCTGGGCGTGCTCGGTGATGAGCTCGGTCTTTTTTGTTTTTAAGTCAAAGCTGTACAGACCGTCAAATATAAAATACGAATCCTCGCGCTTGCTCATATCCGAATCGGTGTAGTAGAGCTTGTTATTGTAAACGCAAATCGGTCTGCCCGTTGACATACACGAAAACAGAGTTTTCTTATTCTTTCCGTCGGCGGACACGGAGCACATTTTGAACCTGCTGTAGGTGAAGTCCTCCATATAATCATTTTTCGGGCTTACTTCAACATCCTTGTCGAACGCGGAATAATAAACCGTTTCGCCGTCAAAGGCAAGCCCGAGACATCGGCGGTCGTCAAGAAGGTGTGAGTCCTTGTTATTATCGCGGCGCAGACCGTTTTTGTCGGCGTAATACGCTACTCCGTTGTAACCGAAAACCTGTCCGTACTTAAAGCCCGTGTCAAAGCCCAGACCGGACGGCTCCTTCAACTTGCTTACGTCGAGCGGCTCGTCGTCTGTGTCGGGCTCGTCAGGGCTGCCCGTGCCGCGCTTCCTTTCGGGGACGGTGATCTCCTCGTGATAACCCGGAGCGCCGTCGTCGCCGTCGACAGTCTCGATTATGTAATCGCCCGCGGGGAGCTGAACCTCATACTCTCCGTTTTCGTTGACCGAAGCCGTTGTGATCGGCTCGGGGCTGACGGTCGCCCTGCCCGTAGCCTTATCGATGTCGACGGGAAATACGGCTATGGAAAGCTCCTTTGCCGCGCTGAGCTTGACCGCCTCTGTATCCACCTTGCCGCGCACCGTGCGCAGCTCGGTCGCGCCCGCGACCTGAACAGCTTCGTCTGAGCCCTTGTTTATAAGCAGAACGCCGACCGTTCCGCCGATAAGCGCAAGCGCCGCGACAACGGCAACGATAGCCGCTATAAGTCCCTTGCCGCGCTTTTTCTCGGGCTTGCGGGGAGCGACAGGCGGTTTAGCGAACCCACTATCCGTCACAGGGACAGCCTGAGGCGGGCTGTATGCCGCGGCAGTCGGCTCCACCTCGGTTTTACAGCCGCAGTAGACGCAAAATTTCATTCCGTTTTTTATTTCCTTACCGCAATTCGGACAGTTCATAATTGACCTCCTGTTTTCGGCTCAAGCCGAATAATACACATAAAATATACCATATTTGTCGGCGCTTGTCGAGTAAATATTTTCACATAATCGGATTATATAAAGAATACCCCTTGACAAAATTCACAAAAGGCGCTATAATATAGACGCTGAGAAAAACAGCAGATATCGCGGAGTGGAGCAGTTGGTAGCTCGTCGGGCTCATAACCCGAAGGTCGTTGGTTCAAGTCCTTCCTCCGCAACCAGTCAAAAGTGGCTTAAACAGTGAGTTTAAGCCGCTTTTTGTTTTTGTCTGAAACGGCTTGAGCCTACGACCTCGGGCAAAATTTCGGGCAAAACTCAGAAAAAAGCTACAATATTCCGGTTTAACACATTTTACACAATTAATAGCTACAGCTTATTCTCTTGAGCTAAAAAGCTTATTGATGCTATTAATATAATCCTTATTCATACTTTCAATATAGGAGAGTGCCTCTTTACATTGATTTGCTTTCCCTCACATTTGTTTAATCGGTCAAGTCTCTATTCTACGATAATACCTGGTGAACCAATAAAGAGACAGCGAACTATTATGAAATCCATAACAGTTCGCTGTTTTGTTTAGACTACCAATCGGCTGTTTCTCTTGTGGTTTTAAATCATCCTTATGAGTATCAGCCTTTAGGGCTACCCGGTTTTGTTTGTTTTTTAGCAGACTTAGTGTGGCAGCCCCTTGTTGCGTTTTGATTATTTTACCTTGATCTTAATCTTGAAGGCTACGCCGTTGACCTTGAGTGTGATTACCGCAGAACCCTTCTTTAGTCCCTTAAGCTTAACAGATGACACCGTTTTCTTTTTTGTGGTAATCTTGGCGATTGACTTCTTTGAGGTTGCGTAGGCGTTGTTTACGGACGACGCCTTTCCGGTAATCTTCACTGTGAGGGATTTGCCCTTTTTGACCGTGTAGGTGGTCTTTGACTTGAACGCCTTGCTGCCTATCTTTATTGTGGGGTTTGTCTTGACGGTCACGTTGCAGGCTAGTTTCTTTCCGTTCGTGAGTGTTGCGGTAATCTTCGCCGAGCCCTTCTTCAGAGCAGTAACCTTACCAGACTTAGTAACGGTCGCGACAGCCTTTTTGGATGAAGTCCAGCTCTTGACCTTGCCGTTTGTGACCTTTAGGGTGAACGCCTTGCCGGCATTTACCTTTGCGGAGGTTTTGCTGAGCTTGGCGGCAGGAGCGGAATCCGGCTTAAAGTCGTTAATTCCGGTCTCAGTGCCGACGGAGTTCACAACCACGTCAGCTATATCGTCAATACCTGATACGGTCTTTGAAACCTGACTCACCCACTCGTCGCCGTTATAGACCTGATACTTAATCTCGGAGGGAGTAATTTCCTCGGGGATTGTCGCGGCGTAAACAGTCACACCGTTTTTCTTCATTGTTGTGGCGGTAAGCTTGTACTCATGCCACACACCGTCCTTGTCCTCTATGCCGAGAACATAGTTGAAGCCGGCTTCCTCCTGCTCAGCGCTCGGGAGATAATAAAGACTTCTGAACGCAGGCTGAGGAACGGTTGTTTCCTGAGGAGCGGTTGTGCTCTGGGGAGTTGTTTCAATCGGAGCGGTGGTGTCCTGAGGAGCGGTTGTTTCCTCAGGATCCGGCTCGGTCTGCGCCTCGACAACTTTTACCGTCGCGGTAGAAGTGTCAAAGCTGACGTTCTCCATACTGTTGTTGAAAATATCGTCCTCGTCATAGGAGAGCATTACAACGGAATCCTTGGCGCCTTCCTTCACCTCAAAGCTGAGTGTTGCCAGAACGCCGCTTTCGGATTTATTCTCGGAATCAGTGGCGTACCACGAGATTATAGCCGGATTCTTCTCTACGGAGCTCTTTGAAATCGGATTGTCAAACAAACCGCCGTTTGAGATATTGACGAGTTCGAGGTCTTCGGGAGAATAAGCAACCTTAACCTGAAGCGAGGTAATTCCGGGGTTATTGTTGAGGCGAAGCTCAACGCTCACCGTCTCGCCCACGGCGCCCTGAGCGTCGGAGAGCACAAAGGAAGGGGTGTCGGCGGCGCTTGCGCATACAGCGAAAAGCGAGCACAAAAGCAGCGCCGAAAGCAAAACGCTTACTATTTTTTTCATCATTTTAATACAACCTCCCATCCGTTGAGATATTGCTGGAGAAGGGCGATGTCCTTCATATTAATCTTTCCGTCGGCGTTGACGTCGGAGGCGCTGGTGTTGATTGTCACGTCATAGCCGTTGAGGTACTTTTGGAGAAGGACTATATCCTTCATATTGACGTTGCCGTCGTTGTTGACGTCGCCCGACTTGAGGTTCTTGACATAAACAAAGCCGTTATCCGTCGCAAACTCAACATTGTTCATATCACTGTCAACAATATCTTCGGCAGTGTAGGAAATCTTAATCGGGTATTTCTTGAGAGCCGCCTTTGCGTCAACCTTGAAGGTCAGCGTGGCGATAGTTCCGTTTGCTATCTCGTTCTCGGACTCCGTGGAATACCACTGGAGCCTGTAGGGGCTTGCGAGGTTCTTCGCGCCTGTAGCCTTTGATGAGAAGAGCTTATTTGTCTCAACGCCTGTGAGAGTCAGTCCCTCGGGATAGTCGATATTAAAGGCGAATGCGGCGATTCCCGGGTTATTGCTGATGTTAACATCTACTGTAACCTCTCCTCCCCGACGTGTTGTAACGCCGGTGACGCTGAGCTCCGGATTGGGGCTTATCGCCTCGAAGGTATAGCTGCCCTCTTCCGCGTATGTTTCGGCATAATTCCGAGCCGTTGAATCCTCGTACGCCTTAAGCTTACATTTTGTCGGGAATACATGATTGCTGTCGTAGATTACACAGTCAGGGTTGAGAATTGTAATCTCATTGAGGTTCGAGAGACCGAACGCCATATTGCCGATATAATTGCAGCTCTTGGGAACAGTCAGGCTCTTGATGCCGCTGAGTGCGAACACAGCGGTGTCGAGACGTTCAACCTTGTTGAGATCGATGCTTTGGAGTGCCATATTCCAGCTGAACGCGCCGTAGCCGACCTTTGTTACGGAGTCGGGGAGCTTAATCTCCTTAGCCTGAACTCCGGCAAAGGTTGATTCGCCGATTTCTGTTACGCCGTCCTCAATGACAATATTTTTGATGTATTTCTCGGCACCCTTCCACGGAGTAACGTTTTCCGTCTGTCCGGCAGCCGAAGCAAGATAACTGCCGTAATCGCCTGTTGATGAGGATTCGGCGCGGACGTCGGCAAACACTGTGATTGTGCTTGTCTGAATATCATAATCGAACCAGCACTCGCCGAGTTTCTGGTCGATGTTGAAATCCATAGCGCCGGCATAATCCGCAAGTGCCGGGTTTGCATTGGAGCTGATGAAGAGCGTTGTTGTGTCAACGTCAACATCATGGAATTTTTCGTTATAGAAGTACGCGAACGCCATATCGCCGATTGACTCAAACTTGTCGCCCGCGACAACTCTGAGCGGAACGTCGTAGAAAGCGGACTTACCGACTGTTTTTACAGAGCTGAAATCGAAGCTTGTAATCGCGGTTGATGTGAACGCGTTGTTTCCAATCTCCTCAACCGAAGAGCCGAGAGACGCGGTTTTAAGAACGGGGCAGTCGAGGAACGCCTCGTTTCCAATCTTTTTGACGGAGGACGCACTGACTTTTTCGAGCTTATCACAGGCGTAGAACGCGCTGTCGGGGATAACGGCAATTCTGCCTCCGTCAAACTCCCTGAGTGATTCGCAGCGGTAGAACGCGCCTTCACCGAGAGTAATATCATTAAACGGGAGATTAACCGTATCATTTAAGCCCGAATCCGAAAAAGCGAACTCGCCTATTCGCGAAATCTTTGAAACCGGATAGTTGTTGAATGTGACTGTCTTGAGGTTGGTATATCCCTCAAAGGCGTGATCTCCGATGTTTGCTACGCTGATATCAAAAACAATGTCTTTGATTTTGTTTTTGTAAAAATACCACGGATAATCCGAAGCGTCGCTGTAATCAGGCATTACGCCGTCACTGTCGCCGCTGAGAGTCAGGGTTCCGTCCTTGAGCGTCCAGCCTATGTCGCCGAACTGGTTGTCGAGTCCATAGACGAACTCATCGGAGTAGAACGTGAACTTTCTGCCGAGATTTGTTTTTACCGAGAGGGAGATATCCATTTTTCTTCCGTCGGCGTTTGAGTCGCAGAACTCCTCAAGGGTATCTCCGTAAAGGAAGTCATCAGGGAAGGTGAGCTTGTATTTTGCTAAATCGTCGTCGCTGTAAACCCTGACATTATTGTATAAGGTATCGTCGCTGTACATATTGTCAAGACCGAACTGGAGAGAGTTTATATACTCGTTCTTCTTGAGTCCCTTGAGTCCGCTGACCGAAATCGCCGCCTTGGCCTTCTTCGCAAGGAAGTTTCGGGTGTTGCCTGTATCAACATTTATTTTAGCGGTGATATCGTCAACCGTGTTGAGGGTATGTGTGCGATAAACCTGAACGTGAGGATAGTTCTTCTGCCAATAGGTATTGACGCAGATAACCTTGCAATAAACCTTCTTGCCCTTGGCGGATTCGGGGATGTAGCAGGAATCTGTATTGTGAGCAAAATACTTGTTGTTGGCAAGGTAAATGCGGCTTGAACCGTCCTTGGTGTACTCGGACTTTACTCTGTCCTCGTGGGTGTACATATGAAGCATATCCTCTGTCCATTCCGCACGGCTGCGCGGCAGACCGTTCTCCATATAGTTGTCCTTGTTAGGATCGTCGGGATCGACGGAGTTGAGGTAGGTGTAGCCGTCGGCGTCCTTGTCGTTGATATACTGACCGTTGTAGTAGGTTCCCTTCGCCTTGAAGTCAATCATAGTATGATACTGCTTTGTGGCGTAGGTGCTCTTGCGCACGGTGCCGTTGCTGAGGATATCTCCGGTGAAGATGTTGTCGGTACCGGCTATCATCTTCTCGGTGCCGTCATTCTCAACCTGATACCACTGATAATACACATCAAAGATATTGTCGCCGTTGCAGTCGCACTGACCGGTCTTGCCGTTGACGAGCTGAACCTTCGCGGTCTTGCCGGCTTCGGGCTCGCTTACCCACTGGAGCGGTGTATAATCCTCCTCAAAGTAGGAATGTCCCTTGTCGGTGATTTCCTCGTTACCGTCGTAGCACATAAAGAGCATACTTGTCTCGACGGTAGCTGTCTTGAGATTTGTGCGTAGCCCCTTTAATTTGGAGTTTCTGTTTTCGTAGTTATAACCGAGGTATTCATCCGCGTTAAATACAATTCTGTAAATCTCGCCGGGCTTGTACTTGATTCCGAGCTCATCGAGCGGAAGCTTGCAGCGCAGGGAATTTGTGCTTGTGCCGTAAACAGCCTCCTTGAGAGGAACATCCTCGCCGTAAACGTTAGATTCACTGATATTCTCACGGGTGAGCGGATCCACACGATAAACGCGGTACTTGAACCACTTGAAGTTGGTGAGATAATTATAGGAATTCTGTCCGTAAGTCCAGGAATCGTTATTCATCTCTCCTTTTACAATCTTGTTGCGGAATTCCGTATAGTCATTTCCGTCATCACGTTTTGTAAATAATATATCGTGATTGCTCTTGCCGTAGATAACGTCGTCGATATATTTGAATGAATTAATCTGATGACCGTTATAGTCGGTCGGCACATTGTAGTACCATGCCGATGAAGCGTCAAGATTTGAGCCTCGGACGTCGGTACCGTCGTTGAGGTCCGGAACAACGTAGTAGTTATGGCTGTTGTTGATGCCGAGCGGATAGTAGAAGAAGGTCTCGCTCTGACTGTAGGCTCCGGTATCCTCAACATCGTCGAGCGGATCCTCGTTCCTGAGAACCTCTGTTACTACATTGCCGTTTTCGTCGGTTTTGACAAGTCCCTCAAGAGCCGTGCCGGTCTGCATGGTGTTCTGGTTGCGGTACTGGGTGGTGAGTCTGAAGGAATGCGACGCTGAGGACTCGGCGGTTGTCGGATAAACCTTCAGATATCTCTTATATCTGAGCTCGGTGTCGCCGCAATAAAGACGATAGTGATAAACATTCTCGTTGCCTTTGTCCTGAACATCCATAAGCACAAGAGCTCCGTCGCCGTAGGTGTCAATAATCTGGATACGTCCGTCGCGGATGAAGTTCTCGTTGTAGGAAGCCACACCGAGATTTACCGAGCCGGTTGTGCCGGCGTAGGGAGTGAACCTGATATCATTTCCTTCGTCATCCTTACCGCTTGCTACGGAATAGATTCCGACGTTGTAGTGTTCAAAATAGTTGCGGAAGGTACCGCCGCGAACCTGGATGCAGCTTGTGTCGGGATCGTCCTCAAAGGTGCCTTCAACATAGTTTATATACTCATCGTCGGCACCTCTGCCGTCGTTGTTTCCGTTGCCGAAGGTAAACGCCATCTGTCTGCGTGCGCCGTTTTCGTCAGTATAATAACCGATAGAACCGATTTTTTTGACATCATCGGTAACGACGGTCGTGCCCCTCAGAGCGCGTGCCTCACGGACAATGTTGAATACATTCGCGCCTGCCTTGCCCTCGAAGGTTCCGTCATAGATATACGCCTTGCCACCCTTCTTGGAGTTCTTGGGACGTGAAACCTCGATTGTGGCATTGCGAAGGAGCTGGTCGGAGCCGTAGCCTATGTATGTACCGCCGTAGGATACGAAGGTACCCTCGGTGCCGACCTTGACGGGAGTTCCCCATACAGTCTCCATAATCGCGCCCTTGCTGCCGAACAGTCCGGCTACGCCTTCGGCAAAGTCGAACGCCTTGTTGGTCATATCCGTGATTTTATTCTGATCAAGAGCGGCTCCGATTACCGCCTTCTTTGCGGCGTAAATCTTGGAGTTCTTGTCATCCTTGGATGCTTTGTCCTTGTCGGCTTTGTTCTCTCCGTCCTTGTTTTTGCCGTCCTTTTCGTTCTCGTCGTTACGGCGGGCGGATTTCTCGTCAATAGTCTCATTACGTCCGTCGCCCTTGTCCTCGTCAACCTTCTCGGATGACGCCTTCTTGTCGTCGGTTGGCTTATTCTGCTTCTGCTCCTTGGCGACCTTATCGTCATCACCGGTTTTCTGCTTTTCGGTTGTGAGATCCTTGGCGCCCTTAGCTGCCGAGAGAGCGTTCTCGACGTCAGCCTCTCCCTCCTTTACGGAGTCGAGAGCCTTGTCAAAGGAAGCCTGAACATCGTCGAGCGCAGCCTTTGCCTCGCCGATGCCTGAAGAATATTCAAAGATGCTTACACCGAGGGAAACCGCCTGACCGATAGCGGTCTTGAGCTTATCCCATGAGAAGTTCTTTTTCTTCTGAACCTTTGTACGTCCTGCCTGAAACTGTCCGCCGTAGACAACGAGGTTACCGCTGTCCACGTGGAAAATGTCGCGGTGGGTATAGTTTTTATAATAATACTTGTAGGGGTCAATCATTCTGCCGTTTGCGTAGATTGAACCTGTTCCCTTTCCGTCGCTCGAGTTCTTCATACTGGAGTCGATGATGGTGAGAGTCGCGCCGTTGATAATTTCGAACATCGTGCTCGAATGCGCAAAAATTTCCTTGCGCTGCTTTGAGCCGTCGGCGTTGTAATCATCACTGAGCTTGATTTCATAGCCGTTGAGGTCAAGAACAACGTCCTGACTGATTTCAATCGGCTCCCAAACCTTCTTTTTCATTGTTTCGGTCTGGTCGCTCTGAAGCACAACGTACTTTACAGCGCTGTCGGTATGCTCGAGGGCCTTTCTGAAGGCGTCGCTGTTCTTCTGCCAGCCCATGACGTCCTCGCTGATTGTAATCCAATCTGAAGTCGAGCTTCCCGAGCCTTTAATTTCGAACCCCTCGTTGATTTCACCCTTCATGGCATCTTCGGGGGTTGAATACTTATCCTTGTAGCCGAAGTCGATAGTCATATCGTACCCCGAGGAAGGATTGTTCTCAGCTGGAGTTGCCGAGACAGGCGTCTCAACAAGCGGCACTACGCCAAGCAACATTATTAAAGTAAGCATAATACTCAGCGCAGCTTTCAGCTTTTTCATAAAATTTCCTCCTTTTCCATGCTTTTGCGTATGCAAAAACTTTCTCATTTTATTTATAGCATTTTTTAAGACAAAAGGCAATAGAAGCAAATAAAACTGTAAGCTTTTTTCACTTTGTGCGATTGCTATTATCAGTTATCCTGCAAAAAAGTTATATTTTCGCAGCGTTACAAAGCAGTTTCCTTATAAAAAATAAGGGCTGTCGCACTAAGCCCTAAATAAAAACAAGACCGGGTAGCCCGAAAGGGTTGCCCGGTTGTTGCTTTCATTGTATAATTTAAATGCTAAGAAAACCACACAGAAAGCGGGTTAATTATACTATGAAAGCAATAAGAAATCAACTGTTTTTACCATTAAATTTTGAAGCATTAATCGA
>JAHLBL010000069.1 GCA_020625635.1 bacterium | reverse complement strand
AGCGCGGCACACGGCACGGCGACGAGACGCATAGCCGTCACAGCGTAAACGCCCTTGTCGCTGAACGCCTTCAGAAGGTTCGCCTGTGAAAGATGGTAGCCGATCACGAGCATCGGTACGGGAGTGTTCAGAGCGGCTATAAAGCTTATCGGGCTGAGCGCTATTGTCGGCAGTTCGATTCTGAGAAGGAAGAGCGTCGTCGCGGCTGCGGCGCCGAGAATACCCGGGTTGAGCAGGATCTTTTTAAGTGTAAAATTCTTTTTGTCGCCGCTCATATCTACGAGTCCGTAGCTCCACACGAGTATGTTGAACACGGCGACGAACGCCGCGCCGTAGAAAACTCCGTGCGTGCCGATTACAGCCTGCTGCAGCGGTAGCGACATAAATCCGCAGTTGGAGAAGATAGTTCCGAACTGCAGTACCTTTCTGCGGACGATGTTCTTGTTTCTGAAAACCGCGCGCGCTACAAAAATCGAAGCGACCTGGATCAGCACGGCGCATAGCGCGGCGACTCCGAGATTAGTCGCGAGAGAGGGGTCATAGCGGACATTCTGGAACGACTGAACCATTATACACGGGGTAGCGAGATACAGAACGATGTCTGTCAGATTCTTCGCTCCTTTTTCGTTTATCAGTCCCGCCTTGCCTGAGCCGAAGCCGACGGCTATCAGGATGAAGAGAACAGCAACCTGTTCTGCCACGATGATTATGTTTTGTACCATAAATTACCTCTGTGCTGATGATAGGAAAAGAGTTGGATAAATCACGGAAATAATTCGGACATAATTCCGCATACTAATACACACTAACATTATAACAATATCTTTTTCTAATTACAATAGCAATCTTGTTACCAATTTAAAAAATCAGTACGGGAGAGTAAAAGCGGGATAGAGAGTAAAATGCAGGAAATATGCGAATTTATGACATATTTGCCTTGTAATTATTATATAAAAACAGAAAATATAATTGTGCAATTTGTACGAAGTTACAAAGTTTCGCAAATTTATTGACTTTTAGGAAAAATCAGGTATAATACATTTTGTAAACAAAAATATGCTTACATGCTATAAATTTATTAATTTATTTTTATGGGAGGGTCATTGATATGGCTACAAAAAAGACAGAAACAGCTGCTAAGAAGGCTGAGACAAAGGCAGAGACTAAGGCAGCAGAAGTAAAGGCAGAGGTTAAGGCTGAGGAGAAAAAGGCTCCCGCTAAGAAGACTGCCGCTAAGAAGACAGCTACAAAGGCTGCCGCTAAGAAGACAGAGACAGCTGCCAAGAAGGAAGAGAAAGTTGTTGCTGAGGAGAAGGCTCCCGCTGCTAAGAAGGCTCCCGCAAAGAAGGCTCCTGCTAAGAAGACCGCAGCTAAGGCTGTTGCTACTAACGTAGAGGTGTTCATCGAGTTCGGCGGCGTTCAGGTTTCTATCGATGAGGTAGTTAAGAATGTTAAGGTCACAAACGGCAAGCCCGCTAAGGATATCGCCGTTTACATCAAGCCCGAGGAGAGCAAGGCTTACTTTGTTGCTGACGGCGAAGAGAAAGAAATGGACGTATTCTTCTGCTAATAAGAAAACGCTGTTAAGGGTTACCTTTCGGGGTAACCCTTTTTTCGTTGTATAAGAAACCGCCTTCATTGATTTACAACGCGGGGCGGCTGTGTTATACTGTTTAATAAGGCGGTGAGATTATGAAAAAAATAACTGTCGGGCTTCTCGCTCATGTCGATTCGGGCAAGACTACCCTCTCCGAGGCTATGCTTTATACTTCGGGCAACATAAACAAGCTCGGGCGCGTCGACCACAGGGACACCTTTCTCGATACATTTTCTCTGGAGCGCGACAGGGGAATTACGATTTTCTCCAAACAGGCGATAATGAAGTACAGGGACGTCGAATTCACACTGCTCGACACCCCCGGACACGTTGACTTTTCAGCCGAGTGCGAGAGAACGCTTCAGGTGCTCGACTACGCGGTGCTCGTCGTCAGCGGAACCGACGGAGTACAGAACCATACCGTAACGCTCTGGAAGCTTCTGAAAAAATACAGAGTGCCGTGCTTTATCTTCGTCAACAAAATGGACCTCGACGCAGCCGATAAGTTTCTTGTCACCGCTCAGCTAAAGAATAAATTAAGCGACAACTGCGTCGATTTCGGCACAGGCGATGAGGGCGAGTTCTTTGAGAATGTCGCCGTATGCGACGACAGGCTTCTCGATTATTACTACGAAAACGACAGCCTTAAAAAATCCGATATTATCTCCGCGATAAGGGAGAGAAAGGTCTTTCCGTGTATGTTCGGCTCGGCGCTGAGGCTGAAGGGCGTTGAGGAGTTCCTCGACTGCCTTTACGGGTACACCGAAATGCCCGATTACGGCGCGGAGTTTGCCGCGAAGGTATTTAAAATTTCCGAGGACAACCAGAAAAACAGGCTCACCTTTATGAAAATCACAGGCGGCTCGCTTAAAGTAAAGGAGATCCTCAAAAGCGAAAAGAATAAAAATAATGAAAAGGTAAACCAGATACGCGTCTATTCGGGCGAAAAGTTTACCGCCGCAGGCGAAGCGGAGGCAGGAACGGTCTGTGCAGTGACGGGCGTGACGTTTACAAATTCGGGCGACGGTCTCGGCGTTGAGGAAAACTCGGGACTGCCCGTTCTTGAGCCCGTGCTCACATATAAGGTCGAGCTGCTCGACGGAGTGGATTCCCACACCGCTATGGAAAAGTTCAGGATTCTCGAGAGTGAGGATCCTCAGCTCAACGTCGTATGGGACGAGCTTCACGCGGAGCTTCAGATACGGCTTATGGGTGACATCCAGCTTGAAGTGCTGAAGTCCGTCGTGCTCGACAGGTTCGGGTTTGAGGTCGGCTTCGGCGAGGGCAATATAATATACAAGGAAACGATTGAAAACACGGTTGAGGGCGTGGGACATTTTGAGCCGCTTCGTCATTATGCCGAGGTTCACCTTCTGCTCAAGCCCGCGAAAAGGGACAGCGGACTTGTGTTCAACCGCGCGTGCAAGGAGGATCTGCTCGACAAAAACTGGCAGCGGCTTATTCTTACGCACCTTTACGAGAAAACTCACGTCGGCGTGCTGACGGGCTCGCCGATTACGGATATGGAGATCACCCTCGTGTCGGGCAAGGCTCACGCCAAGCATACCGAGGGCGGCGATTTCCGTCAGGCTACCTACCGCGCGGTTCGTCAGGGACTGCGCGAGGCGAAAAGCGTTCTGCTCGAGCCTGTTTACGAGTTCACCCTCGAGGTCCCGGGCGAGAACGTCGGCAGGGCTATGACGGATATTCAGCGTATGTGCGGAAGCTTCAATCCTCCCGAAACCTGCGGCGAGAGCTCCGTGCTTACGGGTACGGCTCCCGTCGCCGAGATGCGCGGCTATACGCGCGAGGTTATGCAGTACACCCACGGCAGGGGCAGTCTTGTCTGCGCTCTCAAGGGCTACGAGGTGTGTCACAACAGCGAGGAGGTTATCGCGCGCATCGGCTACAACCCCGACAATGACACCGACAATCCCTGCGATTCCGTGTTCTGCTCGCACGGCGCTGGGCACAATGTCAGATGGGACGAGGTCAAGAGCCGTATGCACCTTTCTGCGGTTATGGATACGCGCGGCGAAACCGAGGAGAAAGCCGCGGGCGGATTGTTCAGGAGCTTTTCGGCGCAGGACGATATATTCGCTCTCGACAAGGAGCTTATGCAGATTTTCGAGCAGACCTACGGCCCCGTTAAGAAGCGTTCGGCAGGGGAGGTAAGGAAGCGTTTCAAGGCTGAGCCTTCGTCCGACGGAAAATATAAGCGCAAGTCAGCTCCCGCCTATGACGGCGAGGAATATCTTCTCGTGGACGGATACAACGTGATATTCGCGTGGGATAGCCTCAGAAAGCTCTCACAGGACAATATCGACGGAGCGAGGGAAAGGCTCATAAACATTCTCTGCAATTATCAGGGCTACCGCAAATGCGAGGTTATCGTTGTGTTCGACGCGTATAAGGTAAAAGGCGCCAAGCGCGAGGTCGAGCGCGTAAACAACATAAGTGTCGTCTATACCAAGGAGGCAGAGACGGCGGATATGTATATCGAGAAAACGTCTCACAAGCTTGCAAAAAACAACCGCGTGAGAGTTGTTTCCTCCGACGGGCTCGAACAGCTCATTATTCTCGCTGGCGGCGCTCTCAGAGTTTCGTCAAGGGCGTTTCTTGAGGAGGTCCGCGAAGCCGAGGAGGAGATCCGCGGGATAATCGAGGCGCAGAATACTCAGCCCGACAGCAGACAGATATAATAAATATTCCCTAAACCTTTACATACTTTTCACATAATCTTAACATTCGGCGATTATAATAAGCTCGTAATTTGAAATCCGTGAAAGGATATACGGCTATGAGTACTTATTTTAATTCAGATAAAAGCTTAAACAACGAACAGAACAGCAAAGCGGCTCTCGTATTTGCAGCTCTCGCGGGCGTTGTCGGAAACGCTGCCGACGGTATCGGGATCAGCGCGTTCGGCGCGGACCTGCTTCCTCAGCTCGCGGCGCTCGCCGTTCCCGGATTGGTTGCGTGGGTGCTCTCCTATCTTGTTTTTAAAAAGCCCGACGTATCCGTTCCGCTTCTGCCAGAGGTCGGCGGTGAGCTTGCTCAGCGCTTAACCGAAAAAGCGGACATCCCTGCGTCCGTTCCCGCGCCTATTCCCGAAAACACGGCTTCGGCTACATAGATAACAGGAGGAAAAATATATGGAAAACAAAATCACCTCGCTTGAGAATCTTCCGCAGGGCATACTCAACCAGGAGGCTCTGCTCACACAGGCTAACAGCCTGCTCGATACAATGCTCGACTTAAAGGAGCTGCTGCTCGGCTACACCTGCGCGATAAAGGAGATCAGAACGAAGTTTGAGGTTCTCGACACCGAGTTCGAGGTAAGGTATCAGCGCAACCCGATAAACACGATCCACACCCGACTGAAAAGCCAGACCAGCATTATGGAAAAGATGATGCGCAAGGGACTGCCGATCACGAAGGAGAACATCGAGGCTAACCTTCACGATATCGCGGGCATAAGGGTAATCTGCTCCTATGTCGACGATATCTACCGTCTCGCGGACGCGCTTACGCATCAGGACGATATCGAGCTGATCGCGGTAAAGGATTATATAAAGAACCCGAAACCCAACGGCTATCGCAGCCTTCACCTTATCGTCAGCGTTCCGATTTTCTTTGCCGAGCAGACGAAAAAAATTCAGGCTGAGGTTCAGATACGCACGATCGCGATGGACTTCTGGGCAAGTCTTGAGCACGAGATCAAGTATAAAAAGCAGATAAGAAACCCCGAGGAAATTGCCGAAAAGCTGAAAAAATGTGCCGATGTAATTTCTTACACCGACACGATGATGCAGGATATCCGCACCGAGATCGACAGCTATCAGGGCGAAAAAACCGAGGAGGAGCAGATAATCGAAAAGCTGAAAAGGTTTGACAAGGTTCTGGGATAATAAAACAGGCAGCTCAAAACTAAAACAACTTCCCGTTTTGAATGTATGCATTTAGGTAATTGCTTGTTACCGCTTGGAACTTTTCACTATCAATATAACAATATAAGTAAGGGATGGTTCATTTTGTCTTTTGAACCATCCCTTGATTTTTCGATTTAAAATCTATTTCGCGAAATCAACCGCTCTCGATTCGCGGATGATGTTTACCTTGATCTGACCCGGATACTCGAGGTCCTCCTCGATTTTCTTGCAGATTTCTCTCGCGAGCGGAATCATACGCTCGTCTTTAACAACCTCAGGCTTGACCATAATGCGGATCTCGCGGCCTGCCTGAATCGCGAAGGAGCTTTCAACTCCCTTGAATGAGGAGGCGACCTCCTCGAGCTTTTGCAGACGCTTGATATAGTTCTCAAGATTCTCTCGGCGCGCGCCCGGGCGTGCGGCGGAGATTGCGTCGGCAGCCTGTACGATGCAGGCTACAACTGTCTTAGCCTCAACATCGCCGTGGTGAGCCTGGATCGCGTGAATAACCGCGTCGCTCTCCTTGTATTTGCGTGCCACCTCAACACCAAGGTCAACGTGGCTTCCTTCCATCTCGTGGTCGAGCGCCTTACCGATATCGTGGAGAAGACCCGCGCGTTTTGCGACTGTCGGGTCAAGTCCGAGCTCCGAGGCGATCATACCCGAAATATAAGCGACCTCCAGCGAATGGTCAAGAACATTCTGACCGTAGCTGGTACGATAGCGGAGCTTTCCGAGTAGCTTTACAAGCTCGGGGTGAATTCCGCGGATACCCGTGTCGAGCACGGCTCTTTCGCCCGCCTGTTTGATCTTGGAGTCAACCTCGCGGCGAGCCTTCTCGATGGTTTCCTCAATTCTCGCGGGATGGATACGTCCGTCCGCGATAAGCTTTTCGAGCGCTACTCTGGCGACCTCGCGTCTTACGGGCTCAAAGCTCGAGAGCGTGATAGCCTCGGGAGTATCGTCGATGATAAGGTCAACGCCCGTCGCGTTCTCGATCGCGCGGATGTTTCTGCCTTCACGTCCGATAATTCTTCCCTTCATTTCGTCGTTGGGAAGAGCTACGACAGACACTGTAGCCTCGCTCACCTGGTCGGCGGCGAGTCGCTGGATGGCGAGGGAGATCACCTTGCGGGCGAGCTGTTCGCTGTCGTCCTTAAGCTGCTCCTCGTACTCAAGAATCTTGACGGATTTCTCGTGAACGAGCTCCTCGTCAAGCTGACTGAGAAGATAAGCCTTAGCCTGGTCGGTGGTGTAGCCCGAAATTCTTTCGAGCATCTCGAACTGGCTCTTCTTAATCTGCTCAATTTCCTGAAGCTTGCCGTCGGCTTCCTTCAGTTTCTTGTTAACCTTTTCTTCCTTGGACTCAAGATTGTTCATCTTTTTGTCAAGGTTTTCTTCTTTCTGCTGAATCCTTCTTTCCTGACGCTGAACCTCCCTGCGGCGATCCGCGAGTTCCTTTTCACTTTCGTTGCGCAGGCGGTGAATCTCGTCCTTGCCTTCGAGAATCGCTTCCTTCTTCTTCGCTTCCGCGGTCTTCATCGCGTCGGAGACAATTCTGTTGGCTTCCTGTTCAGCACTTCCGATTTGTTTTTCCGCCACATTCTTGCGGTAATTTATACCGACAACGACGCCCACGGCGCCGAAAACTAAGGCGGCGGCAACTGCAATAATAATTGCTAAAATCGGACTCATTCTGACACCTCCTTGATTTGATGTTTTGTTGTTGATTAAAGTTTAAAATCATCATAAATCAACCTCGGTGCCGTTAAGCAAGATATTCAATTTTAAATGTACTCTTGATATTTTAAACGCACAAGGCGGGAACACTTGTCTTTACTCTATGTAAAATACCGCGAACGGTATGAAAATATAAAATAAAGTAAAAACCCAAAAATTAAAATATCTATAAATAACGGCTCTTACGAGTCTGATTAAAAAACAGGAAACGACTTTTGCGTTTCATCAATGTACACATTAGTACCAATATATTGTAACGTAAATTCACTTGGATGTCAAGCGTAAATTTGTCATTTTAAACAATCATTTATTCAAATTGGAATAATAGATGTTCAGTTTTTAAGTATCGGAAAATACGCGGCTGAAGTATGGGCGCGAAGGAATTTGCCCGACTGTGCCCGAAATACTCAAAAACAATCATTCTTTGGGCAAATTTGCCCTATTATCGGGCAAATATTTCTAAAAAACTCTTGCAATTGTCACTAAAATACCATATAATTAAGTTATCACTTTTATAGGAGGAATATATTATGTCAGTAAAAGTTGCAATTAACGGTTTCGGCCGTATCGGACGTCTTGCTTTCAGACAGATGTT
>JAHLBL010000068.1 GCA_020625635.1 bacterium | reverse complement strand
ACAACGAAGCCCGCGCCGTTGGAGAGCGAAACATTCCTTACGGTGATATTGAAGTCCTTCGGCGCGCCGAGTAAAGTCGGATCGTCCGAGAGTGAATACTGAGTTTTCGCGATACAGACGGGAAGCTTGTCGCCGCCGAGGCTCTGAACCTCTTTGATCGCTTTCTCAGCCTGTGTTGTATAATTAACGCCCTTAGCGCCGTAAATCTTTGTGGCAATCGCCTCGATCTTCTCCTTGACCGTGAGGTCGAGCGGATAGATCGGGCTGAAATCGGACGGCTTCTCGACTGCCTCGACGACCTTCTCGGCAAGAGCCTTACCACCCTCGCCGCCGTTGGCGAATACATCGGACAGCGCAAAATCAGCGCCCTTCTCCTTACAGTACTGCTCGATATAAGCGAGCTCCTCAGCGGAGTCTGTGAGGAAGCGGTTGATAGCTACAACAACGGGGACGCCGTACTTTCTCATATTCTCGATATGAACGCCGAGGTTGCAGATACCGTTTTTAAGCGCTTCGAGATTGGGCGTACCGCACTCTGTCTTGGGAACTCCAGCATTGTATTTAAGAGCTCTCGCAGTAGCGACAAGAACGATCGCGCTCGGTTTAAGTCCGGCGTAGCGGCACTTTATGTCGAGGAACTTCTCAGCGCCGAGGTCAGAGCCGAAGCCTGCCTCCGTAATGCAGTAATCCGCGAGCTTAAGCGCGAGCTTTGTAGCGCGGACGGAGTTGCAGCCGTGGGCAATATTCGCAAAAGGACCGCCGTGCATAACAGCAGGCGTACCCTCAAGCGTCTGGACAAGATTTGGCTTGATCGCGTCCTTGAGCAGAACGGTCATAGCGCCGTCAGCCTTGAGGTCTCTCGCGTAAACGGGCTCGCCGCCGTAATTATAGGCGACAAGAATATTTCCGAGACGCTTCTTGAGGTCGTCGATATCGTCCGCAAGACAGAGAATAGCCATAACCTCGGAAGCAACCGTGATGATAAAGTGATCCTCGCGCGGAACGCCGTTTACCTTGCCGCCGAGACCGACGATAACGTTTCTGAGGGCTCTGTCGTTCATATCAAGACAGCGCTTGATGAGAATCCTTCTCGGGTCGATACCGAGCTCGTTGCCCTGCTGAATATGGTTATCGAGCATAGCACAGCAGAGGTTGTTGGCGGCTGTGATAGCGTGCATATCTCCCGTAAAGTGAAGGTTGATATCCTCCATCGGGAGAACCTGAGCGTATCCGCCGCCCGCGGCGCCGCCCTTGATACCGAATACAGGTCCGAGAGAGGGCTCTCTGAGGGCGATGATGGCGTTCTTACCGATTTTAGCCATAGCCTGACCGAGTCCAGCCGTCGTTGTGGTCTTGCCTTCTCCCGCGGGAGTCGGGTTAATAGCCGTAACGAGAATAAGCTTACCGTCGGGCTTTGACTGCAATCTCTCGGCAAGCTCGTCCGAGAGCTTAGCCTTGTATCTGCCGTATGGCTCGAGTTCGGTTTCCTTGATGCCGAGCTTATCGGCGATTTCTTTGATTGGAAGCAGATCAGCCTGCTGAGCGATCTCAATATCAGTTAACAAAATAACTCACATCCCTTAAGATTATTAAGGCTTATTTTATCATATAATAAGCCGCAAAATATTCTTATTTGAAAATATGCTTGATATTAACGTGATAATTTTATATAATAATATGGTATTATATCACAAAAAGGAAGGCGGGTGATAAATTGGGAAACATCCGTGAAAACTTAAAAATCTATTTTTCAAAGGCGGATATGGCGCTCTGGGCGCTCGTCGCGGCGGCTACCGTGTACAGTCTGCTGCTCATAAGCGATATGCAGCGCGCGGGCAGCTACAACTATCTTCTCACCCAATCTATCGCTCTTGTTATAGGGGTTATGATCGCCGTTCTTATCTCGCTCGTGGATTACAACTTCATCGTCAAGAAATGGTGGTTCTTCGCGGGCGTGGGCTTCGCGCTGGCGGCTATGGTATTCCTGTTCGGCGTTCAGGTAAAGGGCACCGACGACACCGCGTGGATAAAACTGCCGGGCGGATTCAGCTTTCAGCCGTCGGAGTTCATTAAAATCTGCTTTATCATCACCTTTACGAAGCACCTGTGCTTTCTTGAGGAGCTCGACAGGATAAAGACCTTTACGGGCGTTATGAGCCTGCTCGTGCACGTAGGAGTGCCGATCGTGCTGATCCATATGCAGGGCGACGACGGCGCTGTGCTTATTTTCCTTATTATCGCGGTAGTTATGTCGTTTCTCGCGGGCGTTCAGGCGAGGTACTTTATAGTGCTCGGAGCGGGTATCGCGGCAGGGCTGCCTCTGCTGTGGAGCTTCTTCCTCAACGACGAGCACAGGAACAGGATAATGGCGCTGTTCGACCTCGACGGCAACGCTCTGACGAATTACGGCTGGCAGCAGTACCAGAGCAAGGTGTCGATTGCCTCGGGACAGGTCACGGGTGCGGGACTTTACAACGGCAGCCGCGTCGAGTACGGCATAGTCCCCGAACAGGAAAACGACTTCATCTTCTCGGTCGCGGGCGAGGAATTCGGATATGTCGGCTGTATTATACTTTTAGCTATACTTGTTGCTATAGTCATAAGGATCCTGATAAACGGCAAGAACGCCTACGACAGAAAGGGCTCTTACATCTGCTACGGCGTTTTCGCTATGATCGCCTCGCAGACGATCATCAACATCGGAATGGTGCTTGGACTTGTGCCCGTAATCGGCATAACCCTCCCCTTCTTCAGCGCGGGCGGCTCGTCGGTTATGAGTATGATGGTGAGTATCGGGCTGATACAGAGCGTAATGTATAATCAGGAACGCGATATGGATAAGGCGAAAATCAGGATCGGCAGTCAGAGCCGAAAGAAAATCTGAGAAAACAAAATAGTCAAACAAAGAGAAGGGGTTGGTTCAAAAGAGCCAACCCCTAAATTAATGCGCTGTATTTATAGCGGAAAGTGACAAGTTATAAGTGGATGGGACTGCTCTTTTTTGAGCAGCCCCATATTATCATATTGTGTTTATTTTTCTGATACGGAAATATTGACCTTATATTTTCCGTAAGCCCAGCAGTCGGAGTAGCCGTCGTCAAAGACTATGGACGCCTCGTGCTGAAGAGAACCCGTGTTGCCCTCAATATCGGACATATCGATCCTGCACCTGACATTGGAGGCGGTCAGGCTGTCGATGATGTTCTCGGAAGCGATCACGACAACCGTAAGCGAGTCTGTCGTAACATCGCACTTATACTTGTTGTCGAGATTTACAACCTCAAAATTATCGCTGTCGGAGATTTTTACAGATTTCTTCTTGAAGGAGCTGAAATCAATCGTCACGTCAACGGTGTTGATTTCGCTGAGGTTCGTGCAGCCCGTAGGAATATTCAGCTTGAGGGTAAGCTTTTTCTTCGTATTGCTGAGCGACGTCAGATCCACATTCTCGGTGTAGATAGCGTCAGTATTCTCAATGGTGTCCTTGGGACCAGAGATACTGATTTTGTCTAACGACATACTGACATACTGAGTATAGTCAAAGTCGTCGGGGAAGTTGACGGTGCCGAGCTTTATGGGAAGTTCCTTCTGCGGATTTACGGCGAACGACGCGGTGATCTTGTCGTTGCTGAGAGTAAGCATACTGTTGGAGACTTCCTCGCCCGAGGAATCGTACAGCTTGACGTCGCAGTCAAGCGAGGTGTCGCTCTCGAGCTTCTCCTTGATCTCGCCGCTGATACCGACCGCCGCGATTTTATTGACCTCCGACTGAGGTCCCGAGACCGTGATTTTCTCGGCTGAAAGGCTTACGGCGGCGAAGTAGCCGTCGGCGACCTTGTACTTGATCTGATTCTTCACGTCGAACTGGGCTTCCTTCTCATAGTCGACAAAGACCGTAATGATCGAAGGAGTGACAGACGAGCTTATCTCAAAGTTATCGCCCGAGTTCGCCTTACGCGCGGTGAGCGACAGCGGATAGTTACCGTAGGTCGTGATAGTACCCGCGTTCGGAGCGGAAACAACGATATCATCGGAGGAGACCGAGCCCATAGCGACACGGTTGCCCGTAACAGTTACCGAGGCAGTCTGGTCGGCGCCCGAAAAGATTTTCAACCCGCTGTTCGTCGCGCTCTCGGAAAGATTGATGTTGATCGGGATATTAGAAATAGTGACATTCGACTCATTGGTATCGCTCAGGCTCACCATTATCCAGATAACTACGGAGAGCAGCAACGAAATTATAAGCACGAATTTTGTATTGCTGAAAAGCCTTGAAACACCGCGCTTGCCGTGCTTCATTCTCGCTTTCTTTACCTTTTTATTCTCATTATTTCGCATCTTTATTCTCCTTTCTCTTCAAGGAAAATTTTGATGTCGATTTAACGTAAACCTTAGTATCGTCAATGAGAAGATCCTCAAGCTTATCCACAAGCGTTTCGCGGGTAAAATCGCGGTAGAGAACGCCATTGACGGCAATTGAGATCGAGCCTGTCTCCTCGCTTACGACGACGATAACCGCGTCGGAAACCTCGCTCATACCGAGAGACGCCCTGTGACGCGTGCCGAGATTTATGTCGATATTCTTATTGGAGGTAAGCGGCAGGATACATCCAGCGGCATAGATCTTGCCGTCGCGGATGATCGCGGCGCCGTCGTGGAGCGGAGCCTTGTTGAAAAAGATATTGCCTAAAAGCGCCACGGAGGGTTCGCTGTTAAGGATCGTACCCGTATCGGCTATATCGGACAGCTTTACCTCGCGCTCAAAAACGATAAGCGCGCCAGTGCGTGAGCTTGAAAATAGAACGCAGGCGTCCGAAACATCGACTATGGAATTGCGGATAGCCTTTACTTCCTCGTCGGTCTTGCCTTTTTTCAAAATAAATGAAAAGTATTTCCGCCCGAAATTACTCTGTCCCATTCTCTCGAGAGCCTTGCGTATTTCAGGCTGGAATATGATCGCGATGATAAGAACCGAAAACTCAAACAGTAGCCTCATAAGCCGCGAGAGCATCGTGAGATTAAAAATCGACGCAAGGAAATAAATCAAAAGCAGCATCAGCACGCCCTTAAGCAGCTGCTCTGCTCTTGTTTCGCGAATAAGCTTAAAGAGGCTGAATATTACAAAGGTAATTGCTATTATATCAACGAAATCCTTAAACTGGATCGTTCTGAACACAGCCATAACGTCGTTAAACAATTGTGTAATTACGTTCATACATACCTCCTTGCCTAATATTAGTAATATTATACCATAGGAAGGAGGTATATTCAAGGATTATTTGTTATTCTGCGATAAAAAAGTGACGGCATTAATCAGGGAATTTACGTCGTAATCGGTCGTAAATACAGACGGCGACACTCTGACCGTACCCGTTTCAAGCGTGCCGACAGACTTATGAGCGAGCGGAGCGCAGTGCAGTCCAGCTCTCGTCGCGATATTGAAGCGGTCGCTGAGCTTCTGGGATACCGTCTCGCTGTCCATACCGTCAATATTGAACGACAAAACAGGCAGATACGAGTAGTCCTCGGGATAATCCGTGTAGAGTATCACGTTTTCAAGCCTGCTGAAACGGCTGTAGATCCGCCTGATGTGATTCATCTCACGCGCGTAGATCCGCTCAACTCCCCTGCTCTTTACGAAGCGCACGCCCTGAGCCATACCGATAATACCGGGAAGATTGCACGTTCCGCTCTCGAAACGGTCGGGTATCACCGACGGCTGCTCGGGGCTTTCGGAGTTGCTTCCAGTGCCGCCCTCGATAAGGCTGTCGGGAATTGTGTCACAGTTGATGATAAGCGCCCCTGTCCCCATCGGTCCGTAAAGGCTCTTGTGCCCCGCGAGGCAGAGATAATCTATGGATGACTGAGATAAGTCTATCGGGATAACGCCCGCGGTCTGAGCCGCGTCAACGCAGGTCAGCACGCCGTACTGGTGAGCCATAGCGCAGATACGCTCCACGGGGAGCTTCACGCCCGTGACGTTGGAGGCGTGAGTACAGACGAGTAGCCTTGTCCTGTCGTTAATCGCGGCGCGGAAGCTTTCGAGCGTTCTGTCGCTGTCGTTTTCATACACCTGAGCGACAGAGTAAGTCGCTCCGATTCCTTTAAGCTTGTTTACGGGACGGAATGAGGCGTTATGCTCGAGGGACGAAATAACGATATGGTCACCGCTTTTTACCACACCCTTGATAACGGTGTTGAGCGACATCGTGCAGTTCTGTGTAAACACCAGCGACGAGGGGTCTTTTACGCTGAAAAACGACGCGACCTCCGCTCTGGAATCATAGAGCTGCTGCGAAGCCGTCATGGAGAGTCTGTGTCCGCCTCTGCCGGGGTTGGCGCTGTACATCGAAACGGCGCGGTTTACGGCTGCCTGTACCGACTGAGGCTTGGGATGAGTTGTGGCGCTGTTGTCAAAGTATATCATGATCAGTCACCGAGAGCTCGTCCCGTAAATCGGATGTTGTTTTCTCTGAGGATGCCGACCGCGTCCCTCAGTCTGTTGTTTATTCTCAGCCCGTAACTGCACACTCCCCTGCCCTTTCGGGCGGGAATCCTCTGTACCGCCGCGCCTATGCCGTTTTCGCGCAGGATATCACGGGCTCTCATAGCCTGTGTAACGGAATCAAATTGTACTAAGTTGTCCATTTTTTCACCTCGTTTTATTAATACAATATGCACGGGTGAAAGTATTGTCACTTTTTATATAAAAAAGCTGCTCCCTAAAGAGCAGCCCCATATATACAAACGCGATAAAATAGTGAAAAGTTTTAAGTGAAAAGCGGAAAGTTATATAGTTAAACACAACGCTTTCAAGTCCTGTAACTTTAAACTTGTCACTTTTCACTATCGATATAGCGATATTATTCAGGGGAGGCTCGTTTGATCTGAGCCTCCCCTTCAAAGCAATTATTTCATTTTATCCGCGAGCATCATACTCATATTGTACATCCCCGCGGGCTTATCCTTCAGAAAGACAGCCGCGTTCACGGCGCCTGTGGCGAAAAGCTCCTTTGACTGGGACTGGTGCGAGATCGTTACGACCTCGTCGTGTCCCGCAAAGATCACGTCGTGCTCGCCTACAATAGTACCGCCGCGGATAGCGTGGATACCGATTTCGTTTTTTGAACGCTTTTTGCGGTAGCTGTGGCGGTCATATACGTACTGCGGCTCCTTCTCGAGCTCCTCGGAAATTCCGTCCGCTATCATAAGCGCGGTGCCCGAGGGAGCGTCGACCTTGAGGTTATGGTGCTTCTCGACGATCTCAATGTCAAAATCGTTGCCGAGAACCCTGGTCGCCTGCTTAGCGAGCTCAATCAGAAGATTCACGCCCAGCGACATATTGCCCGAAAAGAACACGGCGATTTTCTTTGACGCTTCCCTTATCGACTCAGTCTGCTCGGGAGAGAAGCCCGTCGTGCAGATCACCGCGGGAGTGGAGCTTCCGAGCGCGTAGCCGAGGAGCCCGTCGAGTGTCGCGGGATTGGAAAAGTCAATAATCACGTCGGCTTTTTCGGTGATATCGGAAAAGCTCTTGTACACGGGAAAATCATAGCCGCTTTCACCGAAAGCGTCAACGCCGCAGACGATCCTGCAATCGTCGTTTGCCGCAACGGAATCAGCAACAACGTGTCCCATCTTTCCGTTGCAGCCGCAAAGAATAATATCGGTCATTTTTAAACATCCCCTTAAAAACGCAGGGTATCCTGATTCGTTGATTGAATTATACCGCCTTATACTTTCCGATCAGGTCATACTTGGCGAGAATATCCTTGAGGTTGTGGTAACCTGTGGTCGTCATGGGAACGAGAGGCATTCTGCACTCGCCCGCGTTGAAGCCAAAGACATTCATAGCTGTCTTGATTGGAATAGGATTGACGTCGCTGAACATAACGTTCATAAGCTCAAGGTAGTGGAAATGGAGCTTCTGAGCCTCTACAAAGTTGTTGTCGAGGCAGAGCTGACAAATCTGATGCATTTCTGTCGGGC